>JASHTA010000025.1 GCA_030040795.1 Gammaproteobacteria bacterium
TACATCTTCGCCTACCTCGCGCTCGGACAGGTCGTCGCGTTCTATGTGCTGCCTCCAATGTGGGAGCTGGGCCGCAAGCATGGGCTGCAGACCTTGCCCGATTTCTTCGCCATGCGGTATCGCAGCCGCTCCCTCGCGGCGTTCGTGGCGGTGATCGGAGTCGCGTTCATCGTTCCCTATCTTCAGCTGCAACTGACGGGTCTCGGGTATATCACGGAGGTGGCGAGCTTCGGAGGAATCGGACGCACTCCAGCGATGGTGGTGGCCGTCGCGCTCATTACGGGATTCGTCTTAATGAGCGGCATACGCGCCGTCGCCTGGGTCAGCGTGCTCAAGGACTTCCTCATGATTGTCGCCGTCGTGACGATCGGGATCGCCATACCGCACCTGTATTTCGGCGGCATTGGCCACATGTTCTCCCTCCTCGCGCGGAGGGCCCCGCAGCACCTCGTGATGCCGGGAGCCACGCATGACCTCACGCATTCTTGGTTCATCTCCACAGTCCTGCTGGCCGCCCTCGGCGGCTGCGTGTGGCCTCACAACTTCGGAGCGAGCTTTGCGGCCAGGAGCGCCGATGTCGTCCGCCGGAACTGCGCGGTCCTGCCGATCTACACACTCTCCCTGGCGTTTGTCTTCTTCGCGGGATTTGCCGCGTTCGTGGTGGTCCCGGGCCTCGGTGACGGTGATCTGGCCCTGCTCACCCTCGCGCGCCGCGCTTTTCCGCCATGGGTGCTCGGCATGATTGGTGGGGCAGGCGCGCTCACTGCGATGGTGCCGGCAGCCATTCTGGTGCTTACCGCAGCGACGCTGTTCGCCAAGAATTTCTTTCGGCCGATACTTGCGCCGGCAATGACGGATCAGCAGGTGGCAAGACTGGCCCGGATCACCGTAATCGCGCTCAGCCTCCTCAGCCTCTATTTCGCGCTCTACAGCTCGACGACGCTGGTCTCCCTGCTGCTGCTCGGCTATGCAGGCGTCGCGCAGTTCTTTCCCGGCGTCGTACTCGGTCTGTTCTGGAGGCGCGTCAAGATGGCCGGCGTCTTCGGGGGGCTGATCGCTGGGATAGCCTGCACCGCGATCCTGGTGCTCGGCAAGCGAGATCCCTTCGATGGAGTGAGCGCCGGGTTCATCGGTCTATCCATCAACTTCGCGGTGACCGTGATCGCGAGCCTGCTGTTGCCAGCCGAGGCGGACCGGTGCGTGGCCGGGTTTGCGGAGATGAATCCTTAGCGGCCGAACAGTGTCCCGAGGGCTCCAGCCTATCCGGACAAGTCATTCAAATTCGAGCCATAATGGATGGCGGCGGTGATCCGGGGGTATGCAATGTCGGAAGGTCTGCTGGGGGGCGTCCTCGGCGACGAGGACGAGAAGCCCGAAACGGAAGCGCCCCAGGCGCTCGCCGGCGCCGAGGCATTCGCCGCAGCGGTCGCCGCCAAGCTCTCATCGAGCGATCCCGAGGTCGCTCGGGACACCTCGGTATTTCTGAAGAGGCAAGCCGAGCTCCTCGAGCTGCAAGCCGAGCATCTGCGGGATGAGCACGCGCTGCGCCTCAACCACCTCGCGCATCAGTCGCACCTGCTTCTTGGCCAGCGCCTGGGCCAGCTGATTCGCCTCGCCTTTCAGGTCGTCATCGCCCTGGTGGTGATCGTCATCGGCGCCGGCGTCGCCGTGATGCTGCACGACGCCTTCAGCTCGCACAATGTCGTCATCGACGCGTTCGACACCCCGGCAGCTCTCGCGGCGCGGGGCGTGACCGGTAAGGTGGTGGCGGGCGATGTCCTCGACGAGCTGACGAGGCTGCAGAGTGCCACCTTCGGCGGCCCTGCCTCGGCCGACAAGCTCAGCCTCGCGAGCGCATGGTCGAACCAGCTCACGGTCGAGGTCCCCGAGACCGGCATCTCGCTCGAGGAGCTCTCGCAGGTGCTGAGAGCCCGTTTCGGTCACGACGTGCACATCGGGGGCGCTCTGATCCAGACCGACTCCGGCGGCCTCGCGCTCACCGTTCGCGGTGACGGAGTGGCGGCCAAGACCTTCACGGGTGCTTCGGATGCGCTCCAGCCGCTCACGGCCCAGGCGGCGCAATATCTGTATGCGCAATCGGAGCCGGCCCTCTGGGGAGGCTATCTGGGGGAAACCGGCCACTGTCCGGAGGCGCTCGCCTTCGTTCGCTCGGTCTATGACCGTGCCGATCCGCAGTACCGGCCGACCTTGCTTTACGACGAGGCCAACTGCGTCTTTGAGACGGGCGGGCCGTCGAGCGAGGTCACGGCGCTCCTGCGCCAGGCACGGACGATCGATCCGCACTTCGCGCCCAGCTCTTATCTGGACGAAGCAGTC
Organism: Gammaproteobacteria bacterium; assembly: GCA_030040795.1. Lineage (GTDB taxonomy): Bacteria > Pseudomonadota > Gammaproteobacteria > Steroidobacterales > Steroidobacteraceae > JASHUC01. The sequence continues at coordinate 2,338 of JASHTA010000025.1, forward strand.
TTATTGTTCTCGTACGGTGGCGAGGAGCAGGCTTGGCGCGTAGCGCAGAAGCTCAGCCAGCTGACACCCCACATGGCGGCCCTCACGCGCGGGCTCTTCGAGGTGCCATCGGATGTCCTCACCCGTGATTACTCCTCGCTTCGTGACTGGCTCGTCGAGGTGCTTCAGACCACGGAGGGCGGGGAAATGCTGCCGGGATCGGAAGAGCATTACTTGCTCGCCGCCGCCGAAGTGGCGCTCCACGATCCGGATGCGGCGGAATCGGCGCTCTGGAACGCACCACAGGCCACACCAGCTCATGACCGCACGGCCTTTGCATACACGGCTGCCGACCGTACGGTCGCATACCTCCGCGGCCTGATCGCGGAGGAGCGGGGCGACTCCGCCACGGCGGTCGAGCAGCTGGAAGCGGCCTCCGTGGGCCTCTCGAGCGCTCTCGATCGCGGTCAGTATGGTTTGACGCTCCCGGGTCCGGAGTGTGTCATCGCGCCGATCGAGGAGGCGGCCGGCCATCCGGAGAAGGCGGACGCGATTCTCGCTTCGCCTCGCGCCGCGCACCTGGTGGACTGCCAGCGTTTCCGCGGCGACATCCTCGACCACCGCGGCGACTGGGCGGGCGCGCAGCAGGCGTACGCGCAGTCCGTCGCGGTCGCCCCGGACCTGCCCGCCGGCTACTACTCCTGGGGCGTCGCGCTCGCGCGCCACGGCGATCTCGCGGGCGCCCTCGCGAAGCTGCAGACCGCCAACCAGCGCGGACCGCATTGGGCCGACCCTCTGAAAGCCTGGGGTGACGCGCTCGCGAAGCAGGGCCACTGGAGTGACGCCCTTGCGAAGTACGACGAGGCGCTCAAATATGCTCCGAATTGGGCGGCGTTGAAGGAAGCCCGAGCCGCGGCGGCGGCCGGAGCCAAGACCTAACATCAGGGCAGAACGAAGAACTGACACCCCGGGGGCATGCGATGGCGGAAGGCTTGCTAGGCGGAGTCGTTGGCAACGAGGACGAG
>JASHTA010000251.1 GCA_030040795.1 Gammaproteobacteria bacterium
ACCGCCGAACCGCCGAACCGCCGAACCGCCGAACCGCCGAACCGCCGAACCGCCGAACCGCCGAGTCGCTAGGCCATTGGGCTGCGGTGCGGATATTGGGCATCGCATGGCGTCTCAGCCCCTTCAAGCGGAGATGGCCAGACGCTCCGACCCGTAGACCCGTGCGGTGGCCGCCAGCATGAGCGCGGCGATTGCGAAGCCGCAAAGCAGGCACATGGCGACCTCCCCTGTGGTCACCGTGCCGCCGGTCAGCAGCTCGGTAATGCCGACCTGCTGGCCGAGCAGCGGCACGGCATACATCCACGCGACCGTCTTCATGGGCACCACGCTCAGCAGGACCGAGGGCAGCACGGCGAGCAGCGTGAGGATGCCGAGGTACGTCTGCGCTTCCCGGTAGCTCTTCGAGAAGGCGGCGACGAGCGTCTGCAGCCCGGCGATGAGCAGCGCGAGCGGCAGCATGAGGATGAGCACCTCGAGGGCGAAGGCCGGCCCGAGGTCGAGGTCCATGCCGAGCTTCTCCATGGGAATGAAGCGCCCGACCGCGGTGAACGCCGTCACGCAGATCAGCAGACTGCTCACCGAGAACGCGCAGATCGCCCCGACCTTGCCGAGCAGGATGCGCGAGCGTGCTACGGGATTCGCGAACAGCGGCTCGAGCGACTGCCGTTCACGCTCGCCGGCCGTGAGGTCGATGGCGAGGTACATGCCGCCGATGAACACGGTCAGCACGAAGAAGTAAGGCAGGATCGAGAACAACAGGCCGGCCCGTGACCGCGGCGTCGACTGGTCGCGTTCGTCGACCACGACGGGGCTTGCCAACGCGGGTGAGAGCCCGCGCGCGACGAGGCGCAGGGATCCGGTCACGCGCGAATACCGCTCGAGCATGTCCTTCAAGCGATTGACAGGCTGCTGCGCATCGCGTCGCGAGGAGTCGTAGTAAACCTCGACCTGCGCGGGGTCGCCGTTGTCCCACGCTTTCCCGAAGTCGGCCGGAATGCGCAGCACGGCGGCCACATCACGGTTGCGCACCGCCGCAATGGGGTCCGCGACCGGCGGTTGCGGATCGAATCCCTGCTGGCGCAGCGCCTCGATGAGATTCGGGGCGTTGCTCGCGCCGATGACCGGCAGCTCGAGAGGGGCTTCGGCCTGGGTGAGCTGGCGCGAGATCGTCACGTTCATGAGCACGACGAACATCAGCGGACCGATCAGGGGACCGGTCAGCAAGGCATTGATCAACGTGCGCCTGTCACGGAGGTTCTCGCGGACTTCCTTGAGAAAGACGATGAGCGAGATGTTCATGCCGCCAGCCCCTCTCCGCTGCCGATGATCTTCACGAAGGCTTCCTCCAGGTTGGACTCGCCGGTGCTCAGGCGCAGCGCCTCCGGCGACTCGTCGGCGACGACGCGGCCCTTTGCGATCACGACGATGCGGTCGCAGAGTTGCGCCACCTCTTGCATGATGTGGCTCGAGAACAGCACGCACCGGCCCTCGGCGCGCAAGTCGCGCATGAACTGGCGCATGCGACGCGTGGCCATCACATCGAGGCCGTTGGTCGGCTCATCGAGAATCACGTTTTTCGGGTCGTGTATCAGTGCGCGCGCGATCGCGGTCTTCACGCGCTGCCCCTGCGAGAAGCCCTCCGCGTGGCGGTCGGCGAAGTCGCCCATCTCGAGCACTTCGATCAGGGCTTCGCGGCGGCGGGCTCCCTCGGCGGAGGGCACGCCTTGCAGGCGGGCGAAGTAGTCGATGTTCTCGCGCGCGGTGAGGTGCTTGTACAGCCCGCGCGCATCGGGCAACACGCCGAGACGCTTGCGCACCGCGAGCGGATCGACGCCGGAGTCGATGCCATCGACGAGCACTCGACCGGAGTTCGGCTGCATGAGGGTATACAGCATGCGCAACGTCGTGGTCTTACCGGCACCGTTGGGCCCGAGCAGACCGGTGATCTCGCCGTCGCGCGCCGTGAAGCTGACGCCGTCCACGGCCCGGACCTCGCCGAATGCCTTGCGCAGATTCTCGACTTGGATCATGGTGCGGCTCCGTTGAAATCGACGAATGCCGGTGTCGGGCCCAGTCGGTCCAGACAAGTGGCGTCGAGCTTCTTGGGGTCGGGACGGTCAATGAACTGTTCGATGAGCTTCGGCATGCAGCCGCGGATCATGACCGCGTGGCCCTGACCCTTGAGCACCAGAAGCCGCGCGTTGCTGAGCCCCTGCATGATCTCCTCACCGTACTTCGGCGGCGTGACGGGGTCGCGCGAGCCCGACAGGATCAGAATGGGCTTGTCGCTCCGGAGCGGAGCGTGGAAGTCCTCGGGCATCGCGCCGTGCGGCCAGACGTCACACCGCGCCTTGATGCTCTCGACCAGGTCATTGCCGAGGATCGTGTCGGCGTCCTGCGGCTGGTCGTGCAGCTCGCCGGCGTCCTCACTGCAGATCACGCTCATCGACATGCCTCCGTTCATGTCGCCGGCGAGATCGGCATCCAGCAGCTGCCCTTGGCCGAGCAGCGGGGCGACATCGCCGTGTGCGGCAGCATCGATCGACAGCGGGAGCAGGGCGGCTGTCTCGGGCTCATAGGCGAAGATGCGCACGACTCCCACCAGCGAGTAAGACGTGAGCATGCGCGAGACGGGTTGGAAAGTGCGCGGATCTCGGAAGGTGACCTCACGCGGATTCGCCTGCAGCGCATCGCGGAGCTTGTAGAGGGTCTGCATCGGATCGCCGTAGGCCTTCTTGCAGGCCGGCGCTTCGATGCAGTCGGCGAAGTCGCGCTTCAGGGCCGATTCCAGGCTCGCAGCGAACCCCTCAGGGATGATCAGCTGGTTGGGCACCGGTGAATCGAGCACGACACTGCGTACGCTGTCCGGATGCCGCATCAAGTACTGTTGCGCGACGCGAGTGCCATAGGAGCCCCCGATCAAGTCGAAGAGGGGTGCGCCGAGCGCCTGGCGAACTTTCTCGAGGTCGTCGACCGCGATGGTCGTGGTGTAGTAGCGCGGGTCCGCCTCTGTCTGCACCTCGGCGAGACACATTGTGACTCGCTTGCGAATCTCATCCGGATTGGGCGTGCCGATGTCGGGCCCTTGCGCATGCAGGGCCTCCGCCGTCTTCTTGCAGGTCAACGGGTTGGAGCGGCCGGTGCCGCGTTGATCGAGAAGCAGTACGTCGTGGTGCTTGAGCACGCCCGAGTACATCGACGTGTCGGCGAAGGATTCGGTGGCGGCCTCGCCAGGGCCGCCGGCCAGCATCACCACCATGTCGGCATCGGGCTTCGCCGCCCCGCTTCGAATCACGGCCAGGTGCAGACCGATATGACGGCCGTCCGGTTGGGCGGGATTTTCTGCGACATCAAAGTTCGTGCACCATGCCGCCGTTGTCGCGCCGCTGTTGAGATGCGGCAGCTCGCATGACGTGAGATTCAATGTGCCGAGCTGCCAATGGCGCGGCGGCGGTGGTTTCAGCGGAGGGGCCGAGGATGCCGCCGCCGGTGCCCCCCCGGACGCCGCGTGTCCCCCGCTTGCGTGCTGTCCGTGTTTGCCGCCGACATACTGCCGAGCCACAAAGGCTGCGACGACCGTCAGGGCGGCAATGCGCAGGATCGTACGGGGTTTCATAGCCAAAGGTTTCACTCCTCGGATTTTCGCGAGACCCCGGGCCGATGAGTTTCGAGGGCGCCTGCCAGGCCCCCCCAGGCGGTCGTAAGCCCGGTGCTCTGCGCATGCCGCGGCCCCATCGATACCGAGTTCTTCGCGTTTCGCTCCGAGCACTCTACACTTGACCTGGACCTCGGGTCATACCCTGGGCTGACGATCGCCGGACCGTCAGGGGAAGGAAGTCCGAGTCCGTGGGGGACGGCGGATGTTTCGACGTTCCGGTGATTCGAGGTCGCTCGAGTGTTGGATCGGAGAATCAGCGTCGCGCCGATGATGGGGCGCACGGACCGCCACTGCCGCTATTTCCTCCGCGGCTTCTCGGCACGGATGCTCCTGTATACGGAGATGATCGCCGCGGCCGATCTCGTGCATCGCGACTACGCTCGATTCCTCGAATTCGATCCCGAGGAACACCCCGTCGCGCTGCAGCTCGGCGGCTGTGACCCCGAGGAGCTGGCGGCCGCCGCTCGCCGAGGTGAGCAGGCGGGGTACGACGAGATCAACCTCAACTGTGGTTGCCCGAGCGAACGGGCGACGGGCGGCGCGTTCGGCGCCTACCTGATGCAGCGGCCCGAAATCGTCGTAAGCTGTGTGACCGCCATGCGAGCAGCCGTTCGCGTGCCGGTGACCGTCAAGATGCGGATTGGAGTCATCGAGGGCCGGGGCAGGGCGGGCATCGAGGCCAGCCGCCGCTTCGACGAAGCGGAGCGAACCGCGCTCTACCGTCTTGTGGGCGCCGTGCGCGATGCGGGCTGCGACGCGGTGATTGTCCATGCGCGCAAAGCAGTGCTCGGCGGACTGTCGGCGCAGGCCAATCGGGAGATTCCTCCGCTGAAATACGACGTCGTGAGCCAGGTCAAGAAGGCTTTTCCTGATTTGCAGGTCGTGGTCAATGGCGGTCTGCGTGAGGCGGGCGCGATGGTCAGGGCGCTCGACGGCTTGGATGGCATTATGCTCGGGCGCGAGGCGTATCATCGACCCGTAGTCCTCGCCCGGCTCGACGCGCTCGTATTTGGTAGGGAGCCACAAGCTGGCGGCCCTCATTCGAGCCGAGAAATGCTCGACGCCGCGGCTCGCACGCGTGCCATAGAGCGTATGCAACGCTATATCGAGCGTCAGCTGGCGCGCGGTGAAAAGCTGTCCGCCGTCGTCCGTCACATGCAGGGTTTGTACGCAGGCGAGCCTGGTGCGCACGAGTTCCGTCGCACATTGAGCGAGGGCGCACGACGGCCGGGCGCCGGCGCGGAGCTATTGGCGGAAGCCGTTGCGCGTACCGGATGTTCGATTGCCGACTCAGGTTGACGTTGGGGCGCAGGAGGGCCTGAAACACGATTGCGTAATACATTGCGATGGCTTGATGAGCCTCGAAAAATCGAGTAAAGCATGAGGACACCGCGAGCCTCTGCTGAGCCGACCAACTGAGTCCACTGGTCATCCGGAACCGCGACAAGCGCGTGAGATCGGCTAGAAGAGCATGAAGCTAGCGCGTGCTGCGCAGCTGTTGCCAGGCCTCCAGCTGCTCCGGCGTGATGCCTAAGCCCCCGATGCGCGAGGCATCGAGGTGCTCGAGCTCGGCGAGAACGTCCCCGATGAACTTCTCGCGGTGCTGCGGCTCGACGTTCGGGAGAATATTCGCCACGATCCATTGGGCCACTTTGTCTGGTGGCACCTTGTTGCGCACCAGGTCGGTCACCATGGCACGTCGCTGCGTTCGGTAAAGCGCTGCGATCTCGTCAAAACCGACCACCTGAGCCGTCGTGTCGTAACGCTGGCAGCTGCGCCGATAGGACCACGCATACACGTCCGCGAGCGGGGCGACCTGATTCAACTCATAAACCACGATTGTCGCAGTGAGGTACGCGCCTTGATCCACATCGACGAACGACTGCGGTACGTAATCTCCCTTGATCAATGGAATGATCGAGGCAAGACGCGCTGTGCGCTTGTTGACGTCGATGAACGGCTGCCATCGGCACGCCGGGCGCGAACATGATTAATCAGGGCCACGGCGGTGAGGTGCAACGCGCTCATCCTGCCGAGTGCATGCCGCTGAAGTCCGGGGTTTCCGTACGGAGGATCTCAAAGACCCCACGCGCGCTCTGATATAGGTCCGCCGGGCAGCTGATCTCACCAGTTTGGTGTACTCCTTCAAGCGCTGCCACCGAAAGCGCCGCGGAATCGTGAGCTCGGGCAGATTCGAGAACACCCGCGATCGCCCCGGTGCGAGATAGAGCAGATCGAACAA
>JASHTA010000252.1 GCA_030040795.1 Gammaproteobacteria bacterium
ATGAGCCGCGCCGACGGCTGGCCGGGCCTCGAGCGCCGCTACGGCCTCCCCCAGCGCGACGTGCGCGGGCTCGAGCACGAGCTCGCGTACCGGGCGCTCGCGCGCGGCGACATCGACGTGACCGATCTCTACTCCACCGATCCCGAGATCGAGCGCTACCACCTCGAGATCCTCCGCGACGACCTTCACTTCTTCCCGGACTACTCGGCAATCCTCCTCGCGCGCGCCGGCTTGCCGGCACGGGTGCGCCGCGCTCTCGATCTGCTCGACGGCAAGATCGACACCACGGCGATGGAGCGGATGAACGCGCAAGTGGCCCTCGACGGCCGTTCCGCGGACGCGGTCGCCCACGACTTTGTGAGCCGTCTCGCCGGATCGAGCTCGCCGGCGCCGAGCCCCTCGCGCCTCAGCTTGTTCTGGCAGTACACGATGCAGCAGCTGCTGCTCTCAGGCGTGTCGCTCGCCGCGGCGGTGCTGATCGCGCTGCCGCTCGGGATTCTCTCCGCACGGCGTCCGGGGCTCGCGCGTATCGTGCTCGGCGGCGCGGGGATCATTCAAACGGTGCCGTCGCTCGCGCTGCTCGTCTTCATGATCCCCGTGCTCGGCATCGGCTTCGCACCGGCGGTGCTCGCCCTGTTCCTCTACAGCCTGCTGCCGATCATCCGCAACACCTGCTCGGGGCTGCTTGCCCTCCCAACGCCGATACGCGAGTCGGCCATCGCGCTGGGGCTGCCCGCGTGGGCACGCCTGCGCCTCGTGGAGCTGCCGCTTGCCACCCGCTCCATTCTCGCCGGGATCAAGATCGCGGCCGTCATCAACATCGGCACCGCAACGCTCGGCGCGCTGATCGGCGCGGGCGGGTACGGACAGCCCATCCTCACGGGCATCCGGCTCAACGACTTCGGCTTGATCCTGGAGGGGGCAGTGCCCGCGGCGCTGCTCGCGCTCCTGGTGCAAGGACTGTTCGACGGCGTGGAGCGGCTGCTGCTCCCTCGACCGGACGCGGAGTGATCGGTCGATCGGAGAGCCGTCAACCACTCGCCGGCCGCGGCGTTATATAATGTGAAGGACGTGATGATCATGAAGCGCGTGATAGTGCGCAACGCATGGGCGGCCGCCGCATTGGCGGGGCTGCTCGCCGGCTGTGTGACCGGACCGCAGGTCAGAACTCAAAGCGCGCCGGATCTCAATCTCGCACTGTACACGACGTACAACTTCGTAAAGCAGCCGAGCACCGATCGGAGCAACTACCGCTCCCTCACCACGCGCGACCTCGAGGATGCCGTGGACCGGCAGATGCAGGCGCGCGGCTACACCCGGAGCGACCACCCGGGGCTCCTCATCAATTTCCGCACGGTCGCGCGGAACACCGTCTCCGGCTCCTGGGGACCGGCGGGATACGGATGGGGCCCGGGCTGGGGGCTCGATGGGGGTGGCATCGCGTGGGGACCCGGCTGGGGGCCGGGGTGGGGACCGGGCTGGGGGCCCGGCTTGGGACTCGGATGGGGGGGCCCAGGACCGTGGGGCTGGGGCGACATACAGACCTACGCCGAGGGTACACTCACGATCGATGTCATCGATGCCAGGACCCGTGATGCGATCTGGAGCGGATCGGCCGTCAGCGAGATCACGCGGGACACGCTCAATCATCCTCGAGAATCGATCGACCAAAATGTCGCCGCGATCTTCGCAAAGTTTCCGAGGCCTACGATTCAAAGCAGGCAGACTCATTAGCGGACGGCCCTTGAAAGAGGCGGCGAGCGCTGCTGAGGGAGTCGCGTTGTGAGCATCCCTGCGGGCACCGCGAAAGCCCTTGTCGCGGCGATTGCGCTCGGCCTCGCAGGCTGCGTCGGGCTCAGAGTCTCAGATCAGCCGCCAGCGGGATTCAGCCTCGCGGGAACGTGGAAGCTCAACCCCAAGCTCAGCACGAATACCCGTGCTGCGTTGCAGCATCTCGTGCGTGCGAAGCCGCGTACACAGGCATCGAACAGCGAAGACGACACGGCAGATTCGACGACGGAGTCCGGAAGCGACAGCGGCTCCGGCGGCGACAGTGGCTCCGCCACCGGTCATCGCCGCCGATCGATGTATCCGCAATTCAACGTGAATACCGGCTACCCGGTCGATACCTCTCTGCAGCGGTCGCTGCTGAGCGGCGGCGATTATTTGAAGATTCAGCAGCGGCCGGACGAGTTCGTCGTGTGGAACGGCGACACGACGAACAGCTATGTTCCGGGCGAGAAGAGCGTCGTCTCGGTTCCGAGCGGAGTGGCGGATCAGGAGACGGGGTGGAAGGGCAAGCAGTATTGGATCGAGATCCGCCCGCAGGTCGGGCCGAGCGTCACCGAAAAATTTCGGCTATCCGACAACGGCAAGCAGCTGATCGAGACCATCGACATCGGCAGTGACGGCCGGGTACGCGCGCTGAAAGTGACTCGCGTCTACGATCCCACGAACGACGTGCTGCAGACCCCCCTGCCCGCGGGGGACTGAACGGGCGGAGGCCTCCCCCGACCGGCGGTTCCCCGGTCGTTGCGCGGGCCCGGCATCTCGTAATGCCCGGGATGCCGCTCGCGACGCCGACTTTGCAGGTTGAGGCCGCATCCGCCTATGCTAGGAAGATGGGCGGCATGGTCCCCTCAATCCCTGCTACGGGCCAAGTCGAGGCGTATCTGCGCGCCGAACCGGCTACGGCTCAGGCTACGCCTGCGGCTGCGGCTGTGCCTGCCGGCGGCGGGTGCGAGGCCCATCCCGAGCGAGCGCCACTCACCCGTACGGAATTGCTGCTGATCCTCGGCTTCTGGACGCTCATCGGCGTCCTCACCACCGCGAACCGGACGTTCGAGCCCACGGCTCTGCGCGGGCCGTACCGGCCGATCTTCCCCATCGCCCCGGTGCTGCTCGGCTTCGCGACCGCCTATCTCTGGGCGCTGCTCACCGTGCCGATCTTCCGCCTGACGAGCCGGTTCACGATCGAGCGCTCGGGCTGGCTGCTGCGGGTCATGTACGTCGTCTTGGGGCTCCTGATCGCCATCGGAGTCAACATCGCGGACAGCTTGTTCCGCCACGTTCTTTACTACTCGCCGACGCCCCTCTCGCCCGAGCAGGTCGCGATTGCGCGCCTGCGGAACCTGTGGTTCATCAACGAGTTCCTCGTCTACGCGGCGGTGCTCGCGGCGGGATTTGCGCGCAACTACTTCCTCAATTACCGGGTGCGGCGCGAGGAGGCGATCAATCTCCAGGCTCAAGCCGCGCAGCTGCAAGCGCAGCTCGCCGATGCGCGGCTCTCCGCGCTGCGCACGCAGCTCAATCCGCACTTCCTCTTCAACACGCTCAACGCGGTCTCCGCGCTGGTCGAGCGCGATCCGCGCGGCGTGCGCCGCATGATCGCCCGCTTGAGCGAGCTGCTGCGCACCTCGCTCGACGAAGCCGACGAGCCCGAGGTGCCGTTGCAGCGCGAGCTCACCTTCATCGACCGGTACCTCGAGGTGATGCAGATCCGCTTCCAGGGGCGGCTGCACGTGCGGATGCA
>JASHTA010000253.1 GCA_030040795.1 Gammaproteobacteria bacterium
CGCGCTCGTTGATGCCACGCGCCGGCCCGAGCACTACAGCGCCTCGCTGCGCGACTGGGTTCGGTGGGGCGCTAGCCCTCGCGCCGCCATCGCAATGGAGCGCGGCGCTCGAGCCCTCGCGTGGCTCGATGGGCGGGGCTTCGTGAGCCCGGAGGACGTGCAGGCGATCGCAGGCGATGCTCTGCGCCATCGCCTGCTGCTCGACTACGCCGCCCAGGCGCGGGGGGTGACGGCTCAGGCCTGCGTGGATGAGCTGCTCGCCAAGGTGCCGGCCCCATGACCCCGCCGCTCGGCCCGGGAGGACAGGCGAGTTGACCCACGTCGCGTGGCCATGGATGGCGCTGCTCCTCCCGCTGCCGCTCCTGCTCTACCGCGTGCGCCGCGCCGCCGGAGGCGTGGCGAGCGGCCGCGGGCGGACGCTGTTCGGCGCGGCGTGGCTGGCGCTCGTGATCGCCGCCATGCGACTGCAGTGGCTCGGGGCGCCGGTTCCTTCGCCGACGACAGGACGGCGGCTGATGCTCGCGGTCGATGTGTCCGGCTCCATGGCCACTCAGGACATGGGCGGCGACCGGAGCCGATTGCAGGTGGTGCAGCAGGTCGCAGGCGAGTTCATCGACCATCGGCAGGGAGACCGCGTGGGTCTCATCCTTTTTGGCACGTATCCCTACATTCAGGCGCCTCTCACGGCGGATCTCGCGACCGTGCATCAGCTTCTCGATGAGGCGGTGGTGGGCGTCGCCGGCACTCAGACAGCGATCGGAGAGGCGATCGGGCTCGCCATCAAGCGGCTGCGCGCCGATCCTGTCGCGGGCGCGCGCCGCCCCGTACTGATCCTCCTCACGGACGGCGAGAGCAATGCCGGCGTCATGCCGCCGGTCGAGGCGGCGCGGCTCGCGCGCAGGGGCTGGCTGTGAGCCCGCTCGGCCGACTCGCGCTCGCAACGGGCCTTGCGCTCGTGATGGCCAGCGGGCCCGCGCACGCGGCCGTGAAGGCCTGGCTCGACAGCAATCAGGTCGCGCCGGGCGACTCGGTTCGACTCACGCTGGAGTACGAAGGACAGACGAACAGCGCGCCGGATCTATCGCCGCTCGAGCGGGATTTCGATGTGCTCGGCTCGAGCCGCACCACGACGTTCGAGATGCTGAACGGGAGCACCTCGACGAAGACGCAAATCGAGGTGACGCTCTCGCCGAGGCACGCCGGACGCTTGACCCTGCCCTCCATCTCATGGGCCGGCGACAGAAGCCCCGCGCTCGCGCTGGATGTTTCGGCGTCGGGCGGTGGCAGCAGCGCTGGAAGCGGGAACGGCGTTTTCCTTCAAACCGAGTTCGGCCCCGCGCAGCCGTACGTTCAAGCCGCTGTCACCGTGACCGTGCGGCTGTATACCCGCGAGGCCCTCTACAACCCGAGCCTCACCTTCTCCGGAACCCATGATGTCCTCATCCGGCAGGTCGGCTCGGATGAGAGCGGCAGCGTCACGCGCGGCGGCGAGTCTTATGACGTGGTGACGCGGCATTACGTCGTGTTCCCACAGCGCAGCGGAAGCCTCACCATTCCCGGCCCGGTGCTCGACGCTCAGGTCCCCGTGGGCAACCCCGCGGGCGCCGCGCTCAACGATCCGTTCGCCGGCCTTTTCGGACCGACGCCCTTTGGCGGCAACGTGTTCTCAACGTCCAAGCCGATCCGCCTGCACGGCACCGCGATCACGCTCGACGTGCGCCCACGTCCCTCAGGAACTGCGGGGGGATACTGGATGCCGGCGAGCGAGGTGACGCTCAGCAGCACATGGCATCCCGCGTCGTTGCAGGCGCAGGCGGGCGATCCGATGACCGTGGACCTCGATCTGCGGGCGGTGGGTCTCACCGCCGCGCAGCTGCCCGATCTTTCGCAGTTGCTTCAGCTGCCAGCGGGCCTGAAGGCGTACCCCGACGAGGCGAAGCTCAGCGACTCGGCCAGCGGCGATACCCTCGTGGGCACGCGCACACAGAGCATCGCGCTGATCGCCGATCAGCCGGGGCGCTTCACCCTTCCTGCGCTCAGACTGCGGTGGTGGGACACTCGCGCCAACCGCGCGCGCGAGACCCTGCTGCCGGCGCGGACGCTCGTCGTGGTCCCCGCTGCTGGCTCGACCCTGTCCGCACAATCCGCCCCGCCTCCCCAGGTGCATGCTCCCGGGCAGGCCGTCTCGGGCGTCGCGGTAGCTGGCGCGGCGCCCCCGCCGGGAGCGCCGAAGGCCTTCGGAGCAGCGCCCGGACGGGGCTTGCTCTCGGGACGAGGCGTCGGGTGGCTGGGGCTCAGCGTGGCTCTGGCGCTTGCGTGGCTTGCGACGCTTGGGGCCTGGTGGCGCCTGCGCAAGGGTGCGGTATCTGCACGCCGGTTCGGGCAGACTGCCGCGTCTGAGCTTACGCCAGCGTTGGTGGCTGCACCCGGCGCGGTGGCCGCACCCGCTGCGCCCGTTGTGGTGGCGGGAGCGTCGGCCGCACGGGCGGCGTTTCGGCTCGCCTGTCAGCGAAACGACGCGACCGGCGCTCGGAGACATCTGCTCGCTTGGGTTCGCGCGACCTGGCCGGACTCGGCTCCGACCGGACTCAATGCCCTCGCGAGGCAGGTCGACGACCCGAGTCTGGCGGCCCTCATCCGGGAGCTCGATCGGGCATGCTATGCCGCTGAGCGCTGGAGCGGTCGGGCGCTCAGCGAGGCGCTCGCCGGGCTGCCCCAGCGCAAGCGCGGCTCCGCCGATCAGGCCTCGGATCTCGAGCAGCTTTACCCGTAAATTGACGCTGCTCGGGCGGGTTACGTATGATTCGCGCCCCCGTGGGGCGAGGTCCGGCTGGGTGACGAGGGCTCTTGAGGACGGGGCATGGCGCAGTCTGGTAGCGCATCTGCTTTGGGAGCAGAGGGTCGGGGGTTCGAATCCCTCTGCCCCGACCATCACGGGCCGCGAAGGCGTTCAGATCTCCGGTGCGCCCGTAGCTCAGCCGGATAGAGCATCGGCCTTCTAAGCCGAGGGTCGCAGGTTCGAGTCCTGCCGGGCGCGCGCTCCGGTTTCGACGGTGGACGTAGCTCAGTTGGTAGAGCCCCGGGTTGTGATCCCGGCTGTCGTGGGTTCGAGTCCCATCGTCCACCCCATCTCCCCCTGATTTGCCGTATAGGTGCTTGTTTCCCCTGGTGTCCGGCCTCCGGCAGACTCTGGGCAAAAAGGGGCTGCTACACGGTCTGTACCACACACGGTGGGACGGATCGTGAAGGCCACAAAAGGCCCTCGCGGTCGAAGTAATACAGGTACGTTTTGCGGTGAGCTTTCTCCGAAGAGGTTGTCGCTCGCCTGTTCCGCTTGGGCATGGGTCGCATGGGGTAGACCGCGAGAATCGCGTCGCGCCCCAACTATGAATGGTGGAACCTCACCAAATAAGAAATTGTCGATTTGGTGAGGTAAGATATTGACTGCCGTCAACCTCACCAAATCGCAGTTCGTCATGACCCCATTCGTCGGAAGAGATCTCGAGCTCGTCAAGCTCAAGGAGCTGGCGCGGCTCGGCGTCGCGAGCTTGGTGGTCATCAAGGGACGCCGCCGAGTAGGCAAGAGCCGGCTCGCCACTGAATTCGCATCCCGGCTCTCGGGCTATCGATCCGTCCTGCTCACCGGCATGGCCCCTGATCGGAAGATCACGGCGGCTGAGGAACGGGAAGACTTTGCGCTACAGCTCTCCCGCGCCCTTGGCATGCCGCCGCCCCGCGCGGACAACTGGAACACCCTGTTATGGGCACTTGCGGATCGCACCGCAAACGGGAGGTGGGTCGTCATTCTCGATGAGATCAACTGGCTCGGGGCGCACGATGCGACCTTTCTCGGCAAGTTGAAATCCGCCTGGGACTTGCACTTCTCGAAAAACGACAAGCTGATACTGATCCTCAGCGGCTCTCTCACCGGGTGGATCGAGACAAATATCCTGCGTAGCACCGGGTTCGTCGGCCGTGTCCACCTCGACCTGACGTTGGATGAACTGCCGCTGCGTCACTGCATGCCGTTCCTCGAAGCCGGACATCGATATCTCTCGAGTTACGAGAAGTTCAAGGTACTGGCAGTCACCGGCGGGATCCCCTCATACCTGGAACGCATCGATGCTGCCTCCAGCGCGGACGCCAATATTCACCGCCTGTGCTTCACGCGGGAGGGGTACCTCTTCCGCGAATTTGACCTGCTGTTTCACGATCTCTTTCAGAGGAAGCTGTTCTATCGCCAGTTGATCTCCGCCGTGGCCGAAAGGCCGCTGGATCTGGAGGGCGTCTATCGGAAACTCGAGGTCCAGAAGGCCGGCTATATATCCGAGTGCATCGAGGATCTGATCGAGGCCGGTTTTCTCGCGCGCCACTACGCCTGGAACGTCAGGACGGGAGCAATCTCCAAGCGCAGTCTCATCCGCGTCATCGACAACTACACGCGCTTTTACTTCAGATGCATCAGGCCCAACAAGGCCGCGGTCGAGCGCGGCGCCGCCAAGCTGCCCGCCGGCAGCGACGGGATCCTCGGCTTGCAGTTCGAGAACCTGATCCTGAAGAATCGACCGGCGATTTGGGCTCAGTTGGGCATCGACGCCGACGATATCGTTTTCGACAATCCGTATTGGCAG
>JASHTA010000254.1 GCA_030040795.1 Gammaproteobacteria bacterium
CCAAGCGATTGTACGACCCCTGCCCGAAAGGCACAGATCAACTGGCATGCAAGACAGCACGCCGCACCGATGACGGAAGGTCCGCTAGAACGAAAAGCTTTTGGGGATAAAGATAATCCTCTCCAGATTCATCGATGATGCGGATATGGCCTAGCCGTTCAGCTCGGACATCCGGAATAGCCACGTAGATCTTGCGACGCTCGAGCGATGCCTCGTAGCCGGAATTATCCAGACAAATGACCAATGCTCGACCAGCCGCAGGTCGCTCGCGTGGATTTGCTCGTCTTACCGCTCGCGTCATGACGTGACACTACAGAAAGCGTTTCGACCGCACGAAGCTCACCAAGAATCTCAAAGTGCATGTCGCGTGGACTTCTTTACACGAGACCATCGCCATCGGCAACGCGCCGTATCCAGCCTAGCCGTTGTGCTCCAATACTCTGCCAGTGCCTGGGCCCTCTCGTATCCGCTCGGGAGCGTAAGCGCGCGATATTCCGCCACTTGCTCCGCTTCGATCAACGAACGGATCTCTCGTTCGCCGTTATCCGGTTCGAACCCGATGTACACGACTGCATCCAACTCATTCACACTTTGCCGTTCTTGGTCAGCCCTGGCGGTGTTCGCCTCATACTTCAGGCTCCTCAGCACGGCGTGAACGAATTCTACACGCGCCCAGACATTTGCGCTGCATTTTATTTCGCAATTTTATGGTGTATCACGACGTCCTTGTCGCTTCAAAGAGCAAGTACACACGAATACCTGATGTCTGCAGCGGACGTCGTCAAATACCGGCCTCATTGAAAGACATGGAAGACGGCAGCAGCCATCAAGAACGCGTGAGGGCATGCTCGTCCATGCAGTGCCGGAAGGCGGTCAGTACTGGATGGAGCTGCGAGCTGTATGCGGCCGGCGACATCCGGCGCGTCGCCGGGATTATGTATGGGAGTTTCATTCCATTTGAGGCGGTCGTCCATATGACATCTCTGCCGCCGATGCGATGCTGTAACAATGAGAGATTACGGGCTCCGAAAAGCGTGGCTCACCGCGTCTCTCGCGCCGTTGATCATCGCTTCGGCCTTGGTTGGCTGCGGCGGCACGAGCAGCGGAGCGGACACGCCCGCTTCTACGGCTCCTGCGGCTCCTGCGGCTCCGGCGGCCCCCGCGGTTGCCGTCAGCATCTCGCCAGTACTCTCTAGCCTTACTGTCGGCGCCCAGCAGCAATTCACCGCCACGGTGCAGAACGCGAGCGATACCGCCGTCACCTGGGAGATCAACGGCATCGCCGGCGGCAACTCCACGGTCGGAACCATCTCCTCCTCCGGTCTTTACACTGCACCCACGAGCGTCCCCAATCCGGCGGCGGTGACGGTGACTGCGATTGCTCAGGCGGATCCATCCGCCTCGGCATCCACGACGCTGACGGTGACTCCATCGGGTACCGCGACGGTGTGCGGATCGGCCCAGCTGGAGGGGCCGAGCACGCCCCCTGCGGGAGCCGTCGTCGTGCCGGCGGGCGACAATTCTGCGTTGACCCCGAATTACGCCAACCCCGGCTTCAGCGTGCCCAACACGACTTTCTGGTTCGCTCCAGGCGTCCACACGCTGGGCACCGGTATCTATTCGCAGATCCAACCGGGCCAGGGCGACGTCTACATTGGCGCCCCTGGAGCCATCATCTCCGGCCAGAACGTCAATCAGTCTGCGTTCGTGGGAACCGCGGCCGATGTCACCATCGAGTATCTGACGGTGGAGGGCTTCGCCTCCGTCGAAGGGCAGATGGTCGTCAATCATGACGGCGGCAGCGATTGGACCATCGCCTACGATACGGTCGAGGACAATACGGGTGGGGCCGGCGTCGGGCTGGGTCCCAATACCGTCGTCAAGGACAACTGCCTGACAGGGAACGGCGAATACGGATTCTCATCCGTCTGCTCCGGGAACGGGTGCGACCCTCTGACCGGCGGCGCGGCGAACGTCACGCTGGCCAACAACGAAGTCAGCTTCAACGATTCGGCGGGTGCGTACGATCAGCCGGGCGGCATCAGTTGCGGCTGCTCCGGAGGCGGCAAGCTCTGGGAAGTCAACGGCGCCAGCATCACGAACAACTATGTGCACGACAACGGCAACGTCGGCATATGGGTGGATACCGACAATGTCGGGATCAACATCTCCGGCAACACGATCTCGAACAACTATTCCGAAGGCATCATCATCGAGATCAGCTACAACTTCTCGATCACCCACAACACTCTGACCGACAACGCGTGGTCCCAAGGCTCGTCGTCCGCCGGAGCGAACATCTTTCCGGCCATTTACATCTCGGAAAGCGGCGGCGACTCGCGCGTCCCCGGGAGCCTGAGCGGCGTGGCGGAGATCATCGGCAATACCTTCACGGACAACTGGAGCGGCATCACTCTGTGGGAGAATGCGAATCGCTTCTGTTCCGACGGTTCGGACAACGCCTGCACGCTCGTCGACCCGCAGGTATTCACCCAAAGCTCTTGCGCCGAAAACCTCTCTTCCGCCGTGGCGGGGACCGTTACCGGATCACCGGCGGCCGATTATTACGATGGTTGCCGATGGAAGACCCAGAACGTTCAGGTCAGCGGCAACATCTTCCAATTCGATCCGGCAGACATTGCGGACTGTACGGTGACGAGCCTCTGTGGATTCAACGGGCTCTTCAGCAACTACGGGAGTATCCCGCCGTATACATCAGCGGCCGTGCCGACGGCTATCGCTTTCCACCAAGGGAACGTGTTCGGGAACAATACTTACGAGGGGCCGTGGATGCTCTGGGCGTGGAATTTCGGGAACACGGTCACCTGGGCACAGTGGACGGCGCCCGTCACTGACGGTTGCAGCGGCTCCGGAGAAATCCAGAGCGGGAGCTGCACGAGCGGTTTCGGCCAGGATGCCGGCAGCACGACGCAAGAGTAGGCTGTACAGCCGGCAGTCCCAAGGACCGCTCGAAAGACACAGATCAACCAGCCTGCAAGACCGCACGCCGCAGCGGCGTGGGTTCGCGCTTCAGGCGACGTGCACGGATCGCATCAGCCACGAAACGCCAGATCGCGTCGTCTTCCACGTCGCTC
>JASHTA010000255.1 GCA_030040795.1 Gammaproteobacteria bacterium
GAGCCCTTTCAAGATCCTCGGCGCATGTTTCTCCACGCGCGCCGCGCGAGTCGCCGACTGTTTCGCCCCGGCGAAATGCAGAAGATAGCCCTTTTGTCGTCCTGGAGTGAGCGCATGAAAGGCTTCGGCTAATGCAGGGTCATTATCCAAGCGTATTTGAAACTCCACAGGCACGGTGAATTGCGCCGCGCCTTTCATCTTCACCTTCGCGCCGGATTTATCGACGGCAATGGCCTCCCTGAGATAGTCCTTGATCGCCGCTCTCCGCTTTTCGATCTCCGCAAGAGAGGTAAACCTGATCTGCCTCGCGGCCTGCACGTTCTTGGTTTGCTGAACGAGGATGTCCTTTGGATCTTTCAGTAAGGCTCCTTTGAAGAGCAGCAAGGCGCAGTAATCCTTGAAGCCGTGGATCAAGACCACGTTGCTGCCATTCAGATCGTAACAGGCTTGCCCCCATTTGAGCTCTTCATTGAGTCCCGACGCACGGCAGAGCTGCCGAAGCGCGGCATATTCGCCGCTCCAGCGCTTCTCCTTGCCATGAACCTTGCTTACGAGCGAATTCATTTCCCCTTCGCTTCGGTCCGATTGATCTTTAGGCATGGAAATCACTTGCTCGCCCGAGAGCGCCCCTGTCGCGATGAGCTCGATCGTCTCGATGGCCGTGATGCCACGGCAACCGTTCCCCGCAGAATACACGACTATATCGCCAACCCGGATGGCCAGTTTTCTGGCTGGCAATTTGGAAGCGTGACAGTCCGAGGGGATCGTCAACTGCCACCGGCAACGGAGGAGGTCGGCTACGGGCAGATGGCCTGGCCACGAAATGCGTACGTGGCTGCTGCCAGCTCTACTGCGGGCTTGCGAAGAAGGATCGGGCCGCCGACGCGTAAGCTTCCGCGCCAGCGGCCCGACGAGGGGGCCTTGGGCCCGATGGCAGAAAATCGCTCGGCGGCGGCCTTCTGCCTGCCCGGAAAAACGAGGTTTCGCCGGGCTAGGGCGGGACTAGGGTGTGACGCGGGTGGCGCTCACCGTGCCGGTGATGGTGAGCAGCACGCCGCCCGAGGTATCGAAGGTCGGCAGTGGCGGATTCGGCGAGGTGTCCTTCGCCACATACTGTGTCAGGACGAACGTCCCCGAGTAGCTTTGGCCGTCCTTGGACAGAGTGACGGTTTCCTGGATGTTCGTTGGGCCAAGGAACGCGAATGCTGCGTCGGGCGTACCTGTGTCGTTCTCTGTCTGTGACCAGGAGGACGTCCCGCCCGGCGAGTAGCCCGGGACCCAGCTCAGCGCCCAGTGGTTGAGCTTGTAGGTCTGCGACCCAGTCTGCTTCCATACCCCTTCGCAGAAGCTGCCGGTCACCGGCGCGCGTCCCGAGTTCATCAGCTCCGTGCCGTCGTCATGCCAGGTGACGAAGCCGGAGTCGGCCATCGCACCCGGAGGCGGCAGCTGATTCTGCGGCACGATGCTGCTGGTCGCGGTCGTGACGATAAACTCGAACTTCCACAGCCCAGTGATGCCTGCGGTGTTGAACGGGCCTCTGTCGTTGAATGGGCCGCCGATGTTGAACGGACCGTCGCCGAAATCTGCAACCGGCATCAAGCCGGCTCGACCATCGTTGAAGTAGGCCATGGGCTTCATTCCGGCGAAGCCTGATATTCCGCAGCCGGCCTGCGCCTGCTGCATGGAAAGGGCCAAGCCGGCGAACGCGGCGACCGCGATCATCGACTTCATCCAAGTTTTCATTGCTGTTCCCCTGCGTTGATTGAAATTAGTGCGTTGATTGAAACCAGGGCCGGTCGATCGCGCGCCTCGAGTCCAAGCCCAGACTGCAGCATCGCCGCGGCCCGCCCGCCGTGCCGCGATTTTCCGACGAACCGGGGCTTTCCGGGACTGAATGCCTTCCGACGGGTATGAATGCGCGGGCGCGCCCGAGGAAGCGCCTCAAAAAGCGGGTTTTCCGAGGCTCGCCCGCCTGTGCGGCGTGACTAGATGCCGCGGCGGCGAATATGATGAGTCCGCTGTGCCGCCTCCCAATTATGTAATCAACAAGCAACTTCTCGGCGTCGGTGCAATGGAGTGGTCATGAACACCGCTGCCATGGAGTTACCCGACCGCAGGCCGCTGCTGCGCGACCGCATCCGTGGCCTGTACAGCGGTTTTGGCTATGTTGTCATGGTGTCCATGCTGATGGACTTCTGGGGGTCGCTGGGGATTGCGTTTCCCCGGCTTGCATCCGGGAGCCTATGGGGGTTTCTGCACGACTTCGGACTCAGCGCATGGTACTCGGCGCTGGCGATGATTCCCGGGCCGTTCGTCATACCCGTGGCGGTCAATCTCGCGCCGCAGGCCGGACCGCGCCGCCTGTTATGGCTGCTCGCGGCCGCCGCACCCATGGGCTGGTGGTGCCTGCATGTGATCGCAGGGATCAACTTCGGTGTCAACCTACGCTCCGCGGGGTACACGCTCGACGGGCTTCTGACCTGTGGAATGATCGTGGGCCTGTGCGCATACCACAGTTATTCCCGCACCGCGACCGACGTGCTGATGCGTACGCAGATCGAGCGCGCCAGTCTCGATGCCGAGCTGCAGCGCGCCAAGCTGCAGCTGCTACGCGCGCAGATCGAGCCGCACTTCCTGTTCAACACCCTCTCGGTGCTGCGCGCGCTCGCGCGCAACGACCGGGCCGCAACGATCGCGATGCTTGATCATCTGATGCGGTATTTCGAGGCCGCGCTGCCGCGCCTGCGGGACGGCCAGGTGCCGTTGATGCGGGAGATGGAACTGGTCGAGGCCTACCTCGCCATCTACCGTGCGCGCCTGGGTCCGCGGCTAGCCTACCAAGTCGCGCTGCCGGAGGATCTTCAGCAGGTGCAGGTTCCGCCCATGATGCTGCTGACCCTGGTGGAGAACGCACTCAAACACGGCATCAGTCCTTCCGTCGAGGGCGGCTTCATCCGCGTCAGCGCCGCCTCCGAAGGGGACTTGCTGCTGCTGAAGGTCGCCGATTCGGGCCGGGGCCTGGACGCGCGCCACGGCCACGGCACGGGTCTGGCGAACATCCGTCAGCGGCTGTTGCTCGCATACGGACCGCGAGCCGTGCTGTCGCTGAAGCCCGCCGAGCCGCGCGGTGTGGTGGTCTGCATCGCGATGCCAGCGTTGTGAGGTGCCGGTGGAACCGCCTATGAACCCTGCATCCTTCCGCCTCCGTTCCGCGCGGGCATTCGCGGCGGCCGTACTGCGTGCGCTCACCTGGAAGGCGGTGCTCCTCACCCAGGTACTGGGGGCAGCTCTCGCGGTGCAGTACTGGCTGGAGAACGAGGGGCCCGCGCAGCCGCGCTTCCTGCCCGTGCTCATCGTGCAGGCGCTGTGTGCATTGTACGTGTTGCTCGCCGCGCTCGCGGCGGACCAGGCCGTGCGCCGAGGCTGGGGAGTCTGGCACGCCTTCGCGGTGACGCTGCTCGGCATTACCGGCGCCATGGCCGGGATCCAGTGGGGCGTGAATGATTGGCTCGGCGTCTCGAGTCCGGACGGCGGGTTCGGGCAGTTCCAGTACTTCGCCTTCTCTTCGGGGGGATGGAGCACGGCGCTGCTGGTGTATCTCAACCGTCGCAGTGCACAGCGCGTCCTGGCCGGTGTGCGCGCCGGGGAGCTGATGCGCCTCACGGCCGAGCGGAGCCTGCTCGCCTCGCGACTGGCGGCCGCCCAGATGCAGGTGGACCCTGCCGCGATGCTGCGGGAGCTGGCCGAAGTACGCGACCGTTATGCGACGGCGCACCCGGATGCCGATGACGCGCTCGACCAGCTCATCACGCGGCTGCGCGACAATGTGGCACGCGGCGCCGTGACGGCACCATGACCGCTCCCGCAGCCGTCATCGCCGAGGACGAGCCGCCGATCCGGCAGGAGATCCGGGACACGCTAGGCCAATTGTGGCCGGATCTGCGCATCGTGGCGGAGGTCGGCGACGGCGTCGAGGCTCTGGCCGCCGTCGAGCGCTTCCGGCCCGATGTCTTCTTCCTCGACATCCAGATGCCAGGCCTCGATGGTCTCACGGTGGCCCAACGCCTGAACGGCCGGGCCCATGTGGTGTTCATCACCGCCTTCGACCGGTACGCCGTCGCGGCCTTCGAGCAAGGGGCGCTGGATTACGTGCTGAAGCCTATCTCGATACCCCGTCTGAGTCTCACCATCGAGCGCCTGCGCGCGCGCCTCGCCGGGCCGCCCGCGGACCTGAGCCGCATCACCGAGCTGCTGAAGGACATGGCACCGGCGGAGTCGAAGTACCTCAAGTGGCTGACGGTGCCGCACGGCTCGGAGCTGCGTGTGGTGGCGGTGGCCGAGATCTCCTACTTGCGGGCGGACACCAAGTACACCACCGTGGTCACGCCGCACGACTCCTTCCTGATGAATGCCTCCCTGCGCCAGATGCGGGAGAAACTCGATCCGCAGGTGTTCTGGCAGATCCACCGCAGCGTGGTGGTCAACGTCGGGGCCATCGACACCATCTACCGCTCCTTCCGCGGCACCCTGGAGGTGAAGGTGAAGGGCCATGACGAGCTCCTGCCCGTCAGCGCCGCGCACGTGCACCTCTTCCGGGAGCTGCGGTAGGGCACGCCTCTCATTCGCATTGTCCGGATTGGACGTGCGTAGGCAAAGTCTGTACAGTGCGTCGCGCTGAAAACTCAAGGTGCACGGTCAGCACCCCTTTGGCTCGCGGTCTGCTCCGCAGACGCGCGCCGGTTTTCCCTTAATACACCACTCTCGCGTCTGACCGCCGCAGCCATCGCCTGTCGGGCCCGTATGCGGTCCGGCGGGGCCCGAACGGGCGCTGCCGGGCGAACCAACAGACTCCAAGGATTTTACATGTCATTTGCTGACTTCGGGCTCGTGCCCGAGTTGTTGCACGCGCTCTCCGACAAGGGCTACGTCGCGCCCACGCCCATTCAATCCCAGGCGATTCCCGCCGTGCTCACCGGGCGTGACGTTCTCGCCGGGGCCCAAACCGGCACCGGCAAAACAGCCGCATTCGTTCTGCCGATACTGCAGCGGCTCGCTCCGGCCGCCGGCCGATTCCCTCGCGCATTGGTCTTGACGCCGACCCGCGAGCTTGCCGCGCAGGTCGCCGAGAGCGCCCGTTCGTACGGAAAGTACCTCGGGGTGCGCACGACGGTGGTGTTCGGAGGGGTAAGCATCCATCCGCAGATCGAGGCTCTGCGCTCGGGCTGCGACCTGCTGGTCGCCACTCCCGGACGGCTGCTGGATCTCGCGGGGCTGGGCGCGCTCGACCTGCGCAGCGTTGCGTACTTCGTGCTCGATGAGGCGGACCGGATGCTCGACATGGGCTTCATTCACCAGATCCGGCGTGTGCTGAAGCTCCTGCCCGCGAAGCGGCAGAATCTGATGTTCTCGGCCACTTACTCGGCACCGGTCCGCGAGCTCGCCAGCCGCTTTCTGAGCGAACCCGTGCAGATCGAGGTTGCCGTACGCAATGCGGTCGCCGAGCGCATCGAGCAGCGCGTGTATCGTGTGCCCAAGGAGCAGAAGCGCCATCTCCTCGCGCACCTGATCCGGGCCGGCAGCTGGGCTCAGGTGCTCGTGTTCACCCGCACCAAGCACGGAGCGAATCGTCTCACGCAACAGCTCCAGTCCACCGGGATCCCGGCCGCAGCGATTCACGGCAACAAGAGCCAGGGCGCACGCGTGCGGGCGCTCACCGACTTCAAGGCGCGGCGCATTACCGCGCTGGTCGCTACTGAGGTAGCTGCTCGCGGGCTCGACATCAAGGAGCTGCCGCACGTCGTCAACTACGAGCTGCCGAACGTGCCCGAGGACTACGTGCACCGGATTGGTCGCACGGCACGCGCCGGCGGCGCGGGCTGCGCGATCTCGCTGGTCGCACCCGATGAGATCCCGCTGCTGCGCGATATCGAGAAGCTGCTGACTCGCACGCTGGCGACCACGGCCCCGCCCGCATATACGATCGCGTAGAGCTCCAGCAAGGCCGGCGTTCACGCCCGAGGCGCGGCCGTTCCCGAGCCAGCCCGGCGTATCCGGCTTCAGGCGCGCTGACGGTATTCCGCCACCGAAATGATTCGCAGCGCGCGCGTGTCCCACAGAATGCATTTCAGCGCGCCGAGAATCTCACCCAGCTTCACACGGGTGACACTCGAGAACAATTGTTGATATTCGTCGTGGCACGCCGCCAGGCGGTAATTCGGAATGCTGGCCGACAGGTGATGAATGTGATGATAGCCGATATTGAGCGTGAACCAGTTCAGCCAGCGCGGCAGCACCAGAAAGCTCGTACCTTCGATCGTTCCCGTGTCTCGGTCCCAGTGCTCGGTGTCGCTCGCGTAGGAGTGCTCAAAGTTGTGTTGCACGGTGAATAACACGATGCCCACGGCGCCTGCGATCGATACGCTGAGGAGATAGATGGCGAAAAAGCG
>JASHTA010000256.1 GCA_030040795.1 Gammaproteobacteria bacterium
AAGTGGCTGCGCTCCGCCGTGAACAGCTCCAGCATCGTGCTGCGCGCGCTGCCGGCAAAAAGATACGAGATCCGGTCGTGTCGCTGAATTTCCGCACGCAGAACGCCCAGGAGATGCTGCGCATCCCGCTCGGGCAGGCTCTCGGCGATCTCCTGGAACTCATCGAAGAAGACGACCAGTGAACGCCACCGACTCGCGCGCTCGAGCGTCTCCAGAGCCCGAATGACTGTCGAGGCCTTCGCCTTCGGCTTTGCCGTCAACTCCACGACGCCATGAAGGCTCAGCTTCAACTCCGAGAGATGGGCGAGCGCATCCTTCAATGCACCGGGCAAGTGTCTTGCGAACGCCTTGTGCGCCGAGAGGGCAATCTCGAGCTTGAGGAGCAGCCGATCGATGAAGTCCTCGATGGAGACGAGACCTCGCAAGTCGATCGATACGAACACCCGCTCGGGTGTATCCAGGGTATGCTCGACGAGGCTTGATTTGCCCATGCGCCGATCACCGAGGAGCACTAGGCGGCCGCAGGTGTCGGCGGAGCTCTGTACCTTCGCTTCGAGCGTGGGACGGGGACAGAATGCCCGACCGGGTAGCAGAACCTGTCCGAATACGAAGGGGTTCGGAATCTCGGTCGCGATCGGCATGACGTTATTATACGTCATATTTGACGCTAAATAACGTCAAACCCCTGGGTCCTTGCGCGGAGTGCTGCGTAATTCACGCGATGCCGGACAGATACCCAATTTCCAGACATATAAAATACAATTTAAAACAGGTACTTATTAAGGGTTGAAGGCCAGCGGGTGAATATCAATTCCATGCCGGAACCGGGCCCGGTCTCCAACCACACCCCGGTCATGCAGCAGTACCTGCGCGTCAAGGCGCAGTACCCGGATACGTTGCTCTTCTACCGGATGGGGGACTTCTACGAGCTGTTCTACGAGGATGCGCGCCGCGCCGCGGCGCTGCTCGACATCGCGCTCACCACCCGCGGCCAGTCGGCGGGCCAACCGATCCCCATGGCGGGCGTGCCGTTTCATGCCGTCGAGAGTTACCTCGCACGGCTGGTACGCAAGGGCGAATGCGTCGCGATCTGCGAGCAGCTCGGCGACCCCGCAAAATCCAAGGGCCCCATAGAGCGTCAGGTCGTTCGTGTCGTCACGCCCGGCACCGTGACGGACGATGCGCTGCTCGATGAGCGGCGGGACACTCTGCTCGCCGCCCTCGCGAGCGATGGCGAGCGCTTCGGGCTCGCCTGGCTCGACCTTGCGGCGGGCCGCTTCACACTGCTCGAATCGAGCGGGGCGCACGCTCTAGCGGCCGAGCTCGAGCGCCTGCAGCCCGCCGAGTTGCTGGTGGCGGAGGATGTCCGCACGCCTCCGTCCCGGGCCGGCACGGCGGTGCGCACGCGGCCGCCGTGGCACTTCGAGCTTGCGAGCGCCTCGAGGCTGCTCACCGATCAGCTCGGAACGCTCGACCTGAAGGGCTTTGGCGTGGATGAGCTGCCGCTCGCCATCTGCGCCGCGGGCGCGCTGCTGCAGTACGTCCGCGACACCCAAAAGTCGGCGGTACCGCATATCCGCGGCATCACCGTGGAGGAGCGCTCCGACGCCTTGAGTCTCGATGCGGCTACTCGCCGCAACCTCGAGCTCGATGCGAGCCTTGCCGGCAACGCCGAGGCCACGCTGTTCGCGCTGATCGACCGGTGCGCGACACCGATGGGCTCGCGCGAGTTGCGCCGCTGGCTCAACCGGCCGCTGCGAGATGCGCTGCTCCTGCGCATGCGCTATCAAGCGCTCGCCGCGCTGATCGACCGGCGGCGCTTCGAGACACTCTTCGAGGCGCTGCGCGCCATCACCGATATCGAGCGCATCCTCTCGCGCGTAGCGCTGCGGTCGGCCCGGCCGCGCGACCTGGCTCAGCTGCGCGCCGCGCTCGCAGCGCTTCCCGCGCTACGGCAGGCCATCGCGACGCTCGATTCTCCTCTGGTGCAGGCGATCCATGGGCGGATCGGCGAGCATGGCGATGTCGTGACGTTGTTGCAGCGAGCCATTGCAGCAGAGCCTCCCGCGTTCTTGCGCGACGGCGACGTGATCGCGCCAGGGTACGACGCCGAGCTCGACGAGCTGCGCCTCATCGCGACGAACACCGACGAATTCCTGCTCCAGCTCGAGCGGCGCGAGCAGGAGCGCTCCGGCATCCCGGGGCTGAAGCTCGGATTCAACCGTGTGCAGGGGTTCTTCATCGAGGTCTCGAGAAGAGATGCCGAGCGCGTGCCCAAAGACTATGTGCGCCGGCAAACGGTCAAGTCCGCCGAGCGCTTCATCACCTCCGAGCTCAAGAGCTTCGAGGACAAGGTGTTGAGTGCGCGCGAGCGGGCGCTGGCGCGCGAGAAGGAGCTGTTCGACGAGGTGCTCACCCGGCTCACGGAGTGTCTCGGACCGCTCCAGATCACTGCGGCGGCCGTCGCGGAGCTCGATGCCCTGACGAGTCTCGCGGAGCGGGCGTGCACCTTGCAGTGGATCGCCCCGGAGCTCGTAGATGAGGCGGTGCTGACCATCTGCGGCGGACGGCATCCCGTGGTGGAGCGCTTCCTCGGCGGCACATTCGTGCCGAACGACCTCCGGTTCGACGGCGGGCGACGGATGCTGATCATCACCGGCCCGAACATGGGCGGGAAGTCCACCTACATGCGCCAGGCGGCCCTCATCGTGATCCTCGCGCACATCGGCAGCTTCGTGCCCGCCGACCGCGCGGTGATCGGACCGCTCGACCGCATTTTCACGCGCATCGGAGCGGCCGACGACCTCGCGGGCGGACGGTCCACCTTCATGGTGGAGATGACCGAGGCGGCGAACATCCTGCACAACGCCACGGAGCACAGCCTCATTCTCATGGGCGAGATCGGCCGTGGCACCAGCACGTTCGACGGCCTGTCGCTCGCGTGGGCCATGGCCCGCCACATCGCGACGCGGGTCAAGGCGTTCACGCTGTTCGCGACGCACTACTTCGAGCTCACTGCGCTCGCCGCGGAGATCGAGGCCTGCAGCAACGTGCATCTCGATGCGACGGAGCATGGGGATGAGATCGTCTTTCTGCACGCCGTGAAGGATGGCCCGGCGAATCGCAGCTATGGCCTGCAGGTCGCGCAGCTTGCCGGCGTGCCGCGGGAAGTGATCGCGCGGGCGCGCGAATATCTCACGGCGCTCGAGTCGGACCGCGACGGCCGGATCGCTGGGCGTAGCGACGGTTGGCTGGCTGGGCGTAGCGATGGCCGGCTCGCCGGGCGTGGCGACGGCGCGCTGCCAGGCAACGCCGAAGACTCATCGGCGGGAGCCGTCCAGCCCGAGCTGCCTCTGTTCGCGCCGCGCGACGCCGCGGCCGAGGCGCTGCGCGCCGCTGTGGAGGTGCTCGATCCGGATGGGCTGTCACCAAAGGCCGCGCTCGAAGCGCTCTACGAGCTGCGTGCGCTGCTCACGCGCGCGGACCCCGGGCGCGACAATGCGAAGTGACCGTCGTTGAGAAAGACGTCCGTAGTAATGACGTCGCGTCGCGTCTCGCCGGTTTTGCAAGCGATGGAGCCACGGGACGTCATCTCCCGCCGGAGAGTTGCGAAGCAAAGCCGTACAACACAGCTCAAAAAGGCCGCGACCAGCGCGACCTTCAGGATTACAATCTATAATTATGGCTCGACGGCGGGGGAAACGTAGGTCATTCGTCAAATGGCTTACAGAA
>JASHTA010000257.1 GCA_030040795.1 Gammaproteobacteria bacterium
CACGATGGCGAGCATGACTCCGCAGTTCCCGACGATGTCGTTCAGATGCCCGCGGAAATCCCGCCCGAGCGGAATCGAGTCCACATCCTTGAACACCTGCGCCTTGCCGAACTCGGCGACGAGGCGATCGTAAATGCGGCCCGTGGCATCCGGGCTGTCGCTGCGGCGGTAGCTGATGAAGATGCCCGACAAGAGTCGCTCCGCTTTCTTATGACCCGGAGGAGCTCATCGTCGCGACCGGGCCATCTTTATTTGAATGTCCACCGCAGAGTCCGGGCGTCCGGTACCCCTAAGGTCGAATGGCGTCCGACGGGATTCCCTATTGCAAGCGCACCGTGCCATCGAGCTTCGCGAGGTCCCGATCGAATGTACCGAGCGGCAAGTGCCCGGCCTTTCGGGCGATCTCCAGCACGAGGCAGTCGGAAAAGCCCAGCGCAGGCCGCTTTCTGAAATTTTCGATTGCAGCGGTTACTGCGTCGGCGTCCTGCACGGTCAGGTGCTCGTGATTGAGCAGCATGTCGATCGCCGTCGCGATCTGCTCCGTCGTGCGCTCATAGACTGCATCCAGCACCCACGCGGTCTCGGTCAGCACCAGATGCGATACCCACGCTCCACTTGCGATGAACTCTTCAGCGGCGCGGACCTGCTTCGCGTCATCGCGCACGACGAGTCGCACCAACACGTTCGTGTCAACCGCGCGCATGCCGCTTGCGAATGTACTTGCGAATCGCGTCCTTCACATCCACAGGTCCCTTCTTCGCGCCTGCGCCCGGGAAGAGCGCATGGTGTACATCCTCCGACGTGTATCGTCCCGCTCTGCGCACGACGACTTGGTCGTTCTGCTCGTCCCATTCGAGCACGGAACCTGGGCCCACGCCGAGTTTCTTGCGAACTTCAGCCGGCACCGAGATTTGACCCTGAGCGGTCAGCCTTGATTGTGCGAGTGCCATGAGAATACATTACCACGGTAATGACTCGCGCGCAAACGGTGCAACAAGGGGAGGGTGCGACTCGTTCTTGGAGAAGACGTCAAACAAGAGCTGGCGAACGCCGGCCAAGTGGCTCACTGCCGCGTCGGGCTTGCGTCCTGAGCGTCTGCTGCACTGCCTGCTCCACAGACCTGTGTAGCGGCTCGGGCAAGTATCTGAAATATATGGAGTTCTCAGGGCACCAATGGGCTCCCATCGTCCACCCCATTTCCCTAGAATCCGGCCTCCGGCGGGCTCTGGGTAAGTGGGGTTGCTACACGGTCTGTACCACAAACGGTGGGACGGATCGTGAAAGAAACAGGCCGGACGCGGAATCCCATCCGCGAACTCAGCTTGGTCATTCGAAGGCGGCGGCTCACCGCCGCCGGCTTTCCCGCGTGACCGAAGGGTTGGGTTTCGGCAGAAGGTCGGCCTGGAATTTCGCAATTTCCTCCTCGTGCCTCAACGAACCGAGTTGTGCACGTTCGTTTTCAGGTGCTCGTTCTAGCCGTAACCGTTGCTCTGGCTTGCCTCAGCTCCGCCCAGTTCGGCGCGTACTTCAGCGCCTCGTCGTACTTGGCGAGCGCCTGTTTGAAGTGGCCCTGCTTCGCGAGCACGTCGCCCCAGACTTTGAGAGGATCGGCCCAGTGCGGGCCACGCTGGTTGGCAGCTTGCAGTTTTGCTATGGCGCCCGTCAGGTCCCCGTGGCGAGCGAGCGCAACGCCCCACGAGTAGTAGCCGGCCGGCAGGTCCGGGGCGAGTGCGATGGCCGCAGCGTACGCTTGCTGCGCACCCATCCAATCTCCGCGGTGATCCAGGATGTCACCGCGGAAACGCCCGCAGTCCACGTAATGTCCGCCGGCGCGAAGCGCCGCATCGGCCTCCTCCGAGTGGCCGGCCGCTTCTTCGATTGCTGCGACCTGACACTGGTCGTCGGCCACTCCGTTGAATTCGGAATTGTTGATCTCGTTAGCGATTCGCGGGTCAGCGACGGCCGCGCCGAATGCTTCCATCTCGGTCGCGGCCTGCGCCACATCGCCGTTCTCTTGAGCGAGCAGGCCGCGCACGAAATGCATCCACGCCGAATCGGCCGGACTCGTAGCTTTCGCTTGCAGCGCCTCGAGCATCACCGCCGCGGGGTTCGGATCGTGGAGCTGCACTTGGAGTTCCGCCACATGCAAGCGGCTCGCGTCCGAGATGGGAGTCGCTCCAGGACCCCCGTTTCCCTGCATACGGACCAGCGTCGCGTTGAGGTCTGCCTGCAAATCCCGGGTCAGCGGAGCCCAGACGTAGCTCAGGTAGTCTGAGTCAGGATCGAATGCGCTCCGCACGCCTCGCCGCTCGCTGATGAGCTGGCGAAACGTCTGGGCGGCGCGCCACGCGCCTTCCTCGTCGCCGAGTTGCATGAGCGATTCCTGCTCGTAAATGTATCCGTCCCAAAGGTTCGGGTTGAGTCGAACGGCCTCGCGGAACATGAGGAGAGATCGGTGAACCGCATCGGGAGCGCCGATATGTAGGAGGCACTCGCCCCAGGTCAGGAGGAACCCTGCATCGGAGCCGGCGTACACGGTCTTGATGAAGGCAATCGACTCTGGGCAGCGACCCGAGTGTTCAAGATAGATGGACCACGCGTGGGGTTGGAACTGAGAGAAGACGTATCCCGCGGCGTCGACGGTGAGCGTGTCGAGCCCACCAGCGCTACCGGTGAAGGTCTTGGGAGGGAAGCTGTCGCCGCGCACGGTGAGCGTGAGGCCACCCGATGCCGTCTCGACGAGATCTCCCCCAATGTGCAGATCGTGTCCGAACCGAGCCGTGAGGAGCCGCGACAGTTCTCCGAGCGAGATGCCCGTCTCGGGAACGTTGACCTTGACATCGTTCGACCAGGCATTCGAGTAGGTCGTCCTTGCCTGCCGCAAGTAATCCGGAATCGCCTTGTCCTGCAGCAGTGTGAGCTCATCGAGGACGTCACTCGCGACCACGGTCCCCGTCACACCCCGCGCGGCGAGCGCCGCGGGCGCATCGAAGGCATCGATGACCACGCTATGCGAGGTGAAGGCATCGTGCAGCATCACCGCGATGCCCGCGCCGATGACGATCACCACCAGCGCGATCACGATCTGGAAAGCGAGCCGGATGGCCTGGCCCAGGCGCTGCCAGAGAAGAAGGTGCGACTGGTGGGCGAGGTGCGCAAGACGCAGGGCGTGCTCGTCCTTCAGGTGCTCGGCCTGGATCTTCAGGAGCTCCGCTTGCCTGTCCAGAAATGCTTCGGTCCTTCGTGCAACTCCCGGATCCTGACGCGAGGCAATGGCAGCGATGGCGGCCGCGAACGCCTCCGCGCCAACGAGCGCCTGGGGTGCTTCGGTCTCGGGCTTCTCGTCCTCGCCGCCGAGAACTCCGCCCAGCAAACTATCCGCCATTGTGCCCCCGATCAGGTCTTCCGTTTGCTCGCTGCCTCGCGAGCTTGCTTCAGAGCCGCCCAGTTCGGTGCGTACTTCAGCGCCTCATCGTACTTGGCCAGCGCGTCTTTCCAGTGGCCTTGCTTCGCCAGCACGTCGCCCCAGTCGCGCGCCAATCAGGCCTCGTAGAGCTTGCGCAAGGTGTGCACACGAGCGTTTCGCTCGACTCGCCGTCGGATGGTGTGCCGAGGCTTCTAACGCGTTGCCTCGGCGGACCCTTGTCATTGCGCGGTTGCCTCGGGATTCCAGTTCTGGATCAGCGTGATCGGCGCTGCGGCGCTCTCCGGCACCGTGTTGATGAGGAAGCGCCCGTCGGGGGCGACGTCATATTCGCGCCCCAGCTGTGCACCCTCGCCACCATTGAGAATCCGCGTCTGGAAAAGCTTCACCGGCGTGCCCGCTGCAAGCTGGGCTCCGCTGGCGGTGATCGGTGCCGCCATCATCGCCCCTGACGGGTCGATGTAATCGATCTCCTTGCCGTCCGGCCGCCACGTTGGCCAGATACCGCCGGCGGTGGACACCTGCCACTGCATTGCGCCCGAGGCCGCATCCGAATCCTGGGCACCCGGCGGGTGGAACGGGCGGACGTAAATCTCGTATCGCCCGGATTCGTTCGACTCGTACGCCACCCATCGCCCATCCGGCGAGAACACGCCGTCCCCTTCGTCGAACGGCGTCTTCAGGAACACCGAGGGCGCGTGCGCTCCGACCATCGGGACGACCCAGATGTCGGCGCCCGTTTGCGGAGCGCTGTTCATATACAGCAGGAATCG
>JASHTA010000026.1 GCA_030040795.1 Gammaproteobacteria bacterium
CGCACCGGGCGAAAGCTCGGGTTGGATGCGAGGCGGCGCTCGAGCGTCTCGAGCGCTCGGCCGTTGTCGCGCGCGGCGAGCAGGCGGGCGAGATATTCGCTCACCAGCCGGTCGGCGACGACCGGCGGCTCCCACTTCAGCGTTGATTCCATGAGCGCGTCGAACTCCGCGTCGGCGCGCTCGCCCCGGCAGTGGACGGCGATCCAGCGCTCGACCTCGCGCCACGAGTCGGCCGTTCGCCCCAGGCGCAGCTGCGCGAAGCTGCGATCGAGCATCTGCTTGCGCTCCGAGACGTGCTCGGCCAGCTTGCGCTCCGAGAGCCGCTCCTCCCGAGTCCGCGTGGAGATGCCGAGCGCGAGCCGGTTCTCGTGCACGAGACCGCCGATGAGCGCGAACACGAAAAGAAAGGCGAGCTGGCCGAGCGCCAGCGTCAGGAGGAGAGACACGTCGAGGCGCACGAGCGCATAGAGCCCTGCACCGAGGGCGAGCGTCGCCAGAACGAGCCAGAGGTAGTGGCGCCCGAGTCCGTGGATCATTCTCGCGAGCGCGACGGGTGAGGCTGCATGGAGTGCGCTCGGGCCGAGGCACAGTACCGCGACGGTTGCGGGCAGCGAGCCGAGCAGCAATGCGCCGGAGAGGACAAGACCGGGCTCGCCGGCCACCCGCCTCGCGAGAGCGACCAGCATGCAGCCCACGACGATCAGGAGCAGCTCGGCGAGCGGACGCAGCTCATTGACCGGATTGCACATCTCGAGAGTGAGCACGGGCGGCTCATCGTCGCCCGCTACCGCCGCATCGAGGAGTACGAAGCAGTACTTGAAGAACCAGGAGACGAACATCGCGACGAGCGGAATAGCGAGCAGGCCCCCGGCGATGCCAAAGCGCAGGCCGACGCTGAAGAGCGCCACCAGGATGAGGGGCGCGGGCCGCAGCGGCAGAAGGAGAGCGCGCGTCATGGTGCGGATGCCTTGCTCGAGTCGTTCCATTCTCGACGATCGTCCGGCCGCCCAACCGCCAACCGTCGGCATTTGTGTGACGGTCCGCACAAAGTTGGGCGCCGATGTGACCTCTGTCCCGCAGTGTCCACGGTGAGCGGCGGGATAATCCTCGCATGGCAGGTTTCGGCCACACGACGGTCATTCGGCGCGTTCTCGAGCGGCGCGCCGAGAAGGCTCCAACGGAGGAGGGCACCACGGCGACCGTCGCCGTGATGGTGCGCGTGCTGCCGCCTCCCAAGGCGCTGCTCGTCTTCTCGGACGCGATGTTGCGCGAGCATATCGAGCGCCACGTGACCCCCGATGTGCTCGATGCGGAGTACCTGTCGGACGAGAACGAGGCTCTGCAGCGGCTGAGCACGGAGTTCTCGCCGGTCGTGTTGACGGACAGTCTCGAGTTCATTCGAAGATTGAGGTCGCGCGCGACCGCGCGCGCGCCGTTCGTCGTGTACGTCGCGGAGCTCGACGAGGCGGGCGAGCGGGAAACCGGACTCAGCGCCGGAGCGGACGAGTGCGTCGGGAGACGGACGACGGACCGCGAGCTGGTCGCGCGCAT
Organism: Gammaproteobacteria bacterium; assembly: GCA_030040795.1. GTDB lineage: Bacteria > Pseudomonadota > Gammaproteobacteria > Steroidobacterales > Steroidobacteraceae > JASHUC01. Next base: position 1,552 of record JASHTA010000026.1, read on the forward strand.
CGCCTCTGCGCGTCGCATCGCGGAGCTCGAGTCCGCACTGCGAATCACGCTCGAGGAGAACCGGCAGCTCTCGGCGACGGATGAGCTCACGCGCACGGCGAGCCGGCGCTTCTTCGGCAAGCACTTCCCACGTGAGGTGGAGCGCGCGGCGCGCTACGGGCGCGCGCTGTCGCTCATTCTCTGCGACATCGATCACTTCAAGAGGATCAACGACACGCACGGCCATCCGGCGGGAGATGAGGTTCTGCGCCATTTCGGCGAGCGGCTCAAGCTCGGGTTGCGCCATGGCGTGGACTGGGTCGCCCGCATCGGCGGCGAGGAGTTCGCGATCGTCACGCCCGAGAGCGGATATGAGGCCGCGCTCGAGGTGGCCCGCAAGCTGCGCATGGTGGTCGCACAAACATCATTCAAGATCGGCAATCGCTCGCTCCCGGTGACGGCGAGCTTCGGCGTTTGCGGAATCGACCGAGTGCCCGCCGGCGAGCGCCGCCTTGCCGAGCGGATGTTGAAGATCGCGGATGAGGCGCTCTATCGAAGCAAAGGGTCGGGGCGCGATCGCGTCACCGCAACGCACCTCAATTTGAGATCGAGTCCCCTTGCGCCCCGCGCCGAGCCTGCTCAACCCGCGCCTCCTCGGGCGGTGCCCGCTCCGTCCGCGCCTGTTCCGTCCGCGCCCGCTCGGCCCGCACGCGCTCCATCCACACCCGTTCGCACCGCTGCGCAGCGCTCGCCGGACGACGAGCGTGAGGACGACGTCGCGCAGCGGGAGCCCACGCGCGTGATGCGCGTGAGGCGCTCGTAAGCGCACGTCGCCCTGAGACGACAGGACCACCGCGCGTTGGCTTGCGACTGCCGCGCGTCGGCTTGCGAGCGCGAGCGCGGCATGACGTTTGTCATCTCCAAGAGCTGACGCGCGCGACTACACCAGGCCGGCCGCACCTCGTAGCCTGTCGTGAATGTCACGGCGGGTAGTGCGATGATGATTCGGTCTCCGATGCCGGTTGCGGCCGCTCTCGACGGCGTCGTCAAGCGATACGGCTCGACCACCGCGCTCGATGGCCTTCATCTCGGCATCGAGCGCGCGAAAGTGACAGCGCTTCTCGGGGCGAATGGGGCCGGCAAGACGACCGCCGTGTCGCTGCTCCTCGGACTGGCGGAGCCCGATGCGGGACGTGTGAGCCTGCTCGGCGATTCGCCTCGGCGGCTCGAGACGCGCCGCCGCATCGGTGTGATGCTTCAAGCCGCTGCGTTGCCCGACACGCTGCAAGTGCGTGAGCTGATCGCGGTCACCTCGAGCTATTACGTCCGCCCGCTGCGGCTCGCCGAGGTCGCGCGGCTTGCGGGTGTCGAGGATGTGCTCGGGCGGCGCTACGGACGGCTCTCCGGCGGCCAGCAGAGGCGCGTGCAATTCGCGCTCGCGATCTGCGGGCGGCCCGAGCTGTTGTTTCTCGATGAACCGACCACAGGCCTCGACGTGGAGGCTCGCGCGGCCGTGTGGTCCGTCGTGCGAGCTCTGGTGGATCAGGGATGTGCCGTGCTGCTCACTACGCACTACCTCGAGGAGGCCGAGGCGCTCGCGCATCGAGTCGCCGTGCTGGTGCGCGGCCGCATCGTCGCGGAAGGCACTGTCGATGAGGTGCGAGCGCAAGGGGTGTGCCGCCGTATCCGTTGCGTCACCCGCATCTCCGCCGAGGAGGTTCGTGCGTGGCCGGATGTCGGAAGTGCCACACGAGAGGACGGGCGGCTTCAGATCGAGGCGACGGCGTCGGAGTCCGTCGTGCGCCGACTACTCGAGGCGGATCCTCAGTTGACCGAGCTCGAGGTACGCCGGGCAGGGCTCGCCGAGGCCTTCGTGCAAATGACCCGAGAGAATGCGTGATGGCGGCGTCGATGGACTCTTTCGATGGCACATCGAAGCCGCCCGCTTTCGCCGGCGGCGTGTCGATGCTGCGCATCTTGTGGCTCGAGACACGAACGGAATATCTGCGGCTGCTCCGGACGCCTTCGTTCTCGGTGCCGATCATCGGCTTTCCACTCCTGTTCTACGTGCTCTTCGGCGTCATGCTGAGTCCGCCGCGTGCGGGCGGTGCCGTGGGACAAGCCATACTCGGGGCATTCGTCGTATTCGGCGTCATGGCGCCGGGTCTCTTCGGCCTCGGGGTCACACTTGCGATCGACCGGGATCGCGGGCTGCTCGCGCTCAAACGGGCGTTGCCCATGCCCGCCGGTACCTATCTCGCCGCGAAGCTCATCATGGCCATGTTCTTCGCGGTCATCGTCTCGGTGCTCCTGATGCTCCTCGCGGCCACGCTCGGACACGTGGCGCTCGGGATCCTCGAGGTGTGCGAGCTGCTCGCGCTGTCGGCGCTCGGCGTGGTGCCCTTCTGCGGTCTTGGGCTTCTCATCGGCACGCTGACAAAGGGTCAAGCCGCACCTGCCGTGATCAATCTCATCTATCTGCCGATGTCGTTCCTTTCGGGTGTGCTTCTGCCGCTCACCGTGCTGCCGCGCTTCATCGCGAGGCTCGCCCCCGCGTGGCCCGCTTACCAGCTGGATCAACTCGCGCTCGCGGTGGTGAGCCGCGGCAGCGAATGGAGCGCGGGCCTGGCCGCTCGCCACGCCCTGGTGCTGGCCGGTATGACCGCGCTTTTCTTCGTGATCGCCAGGCGGCGCCTTGAGCGGCATGGCTAGGGTGCATGCGGTAAGCTCGACGACTCGGGTGTAGGGCGGTCCGGGCCGCTGGTGAGGTTGCAGGAGCTGCAAATGAGCCCGCACGAGCGAATGCGCCGCTTCAGAAGCTGGCTCTTGCCGGGACACGAGGATCTCGGCTGGATTCCGTTTCTGTGGCTGTCCTATCTCAGCTTTCTCTTTCTGCCGCTCGTCGGGCTCGGAGTACGATGGCGCTGGCTCGGCCCGACGCTCGCCTCGCTCCCCGTGTTTTTGGTGCTGTACTTCAGGTTGTACCGCAAGGATCGGCGGCGAACGCTCACCGGCATCCTGCCGATCGCTCTGCTCAGCTACCTTCTCACGCCCGTCAATCCGGCGGGCTTCACCTATCTCGTGTTTGTGAGCGGTGCCGCACCTTATGTGGTGCGGGGCCTGCCACGGGCGCTCCTGTTGACCCTCGCGGCGCTCGCCATCCTCGCGGCCGAGATGCTCTACCTTCGCCAGCCGCCGCTCGACCTGGCGATCGCGGCCGTGATTTGCCTGATGGTCTGCATCGTCAATTACTTCTCGGATGAGGCCTGGCGCCGGAACGCCGCGCTCAAGATCTCACAGGATGAGATCCGCCGTCTGGCGGCGATCGCCGAGCGTGAGCGCATCGGCCGCGATCTGCACGATTTGCTCGGACATACGCTGTCATTGATTGCCCTCAGGAGCGAGCTTGCGGGCAAGCTGATCGAGCGCGACCGCGCCGCTGCGGCGCGCGAAATCGCGGGCGTGACCGATGTTGCGCGCGAGGCGCTGAGACAGGTGCGGACGGCGGTGACCGGAATCCGCTCGGCGACGTTGGCCTCCGAGCTCGTTTCCGCGCAGGCGTTGCTGCAATCAAGTGGCGTCGATCTGACCTGTCGCCGCGACGAGGCCACGATGCCACCCGAGGTGGAGACCGCTCTCGCCATGATCGTTCGCGAGGCGACGACCAACATCCAGCGGCACTCCGGAGCCTCGCGGGCAAGCATCGAAGTCACCGTGATATCCACGGGCGCGGGGCCTCCAGGAAGTACGGGCGCGGTCACGCTCACCATCATGGACGATGGGCTTGGAGGCGCCTGCGCGCAGGGAAATGGACTCAAGGGCATCGCGGAGCGGGTGCGGTCACTCGGTGGCACGTTGCGCCTCGACTCGCCACATGGACGCGGCACGGTGCTGCGCGCAGATCTCCCGTGGGCAGAATATGCCGTTACGAGCTCAATCTCCGAGCCCGCGGGCGCCGTCGGGATCACAGCCGTCGAGATCACAGCCGCCGGGATCGCAGCCGTCGAGCCGGCAGCCGCGCCGCTCGGCAGTTAGGGTCGCGCCGCGAATGATTCGAGTCCTGCTTGCGGAAGACCAGGCAATGGTGCGCGGCGCGCTGTCCGCGCTGCTCGGCCTCGAGGAGGACATCGAGGTCCTCGGGAGCTGCGCCGACGGCTCGAGTGCGTGGAGCGAGACTCAACGGCTTCGCCCTGACGTGATTGTCACCGACATCGAGATGCCGGAGCTCACGGGCCTCGAGCTCGCCACGCGTGTTCGCGAGCACCGTCTGCCGAGCAAAGTCATCATCGTCACGACGTTCGCGCGCGCCGGCTATTTGCGGCGTGCCCTCGACGCCGGCGTTGCCGGCTATCTGCTCAAGGACGCGCCGGCTGACCAGCTCGCCGATGCCGTGCGCCGGGTGCACCGGGGCGGCCGAGTCATCGATCCGCAGCTCGCGGCCGCTGCGTGGACGGAGACCGATCCGCTCAACGAGCGCGAGCGGCAGGTTTTGAGGCTCGCCGGAGAAGGGCTGTCGGCGGCGGAGATTGCAGCGCGGCTCAATCTCTCGCAGGGAACGGTGCGAAACTATCTTTCCGAAGCGATCGGAAAGCTCGAGGCGGGCAATCGCATCGAGGCCTACCGGCTCGCGCGCCAGAAGGGATGGCTTTGAGGCGAGGCACGCTCGGCTGCCGCGAGCTCGACGGGCTATACTGGCGTGAGGATGGCAGGCAGCTCCGTGTACGACTTGGTGGTGCTTGGCTGCGGCGCGGCCGGGCTATCGGCTGCGGTGAGCTACGCAGCCGCGGCGAAGTCATCGGACGGTAGGGCGCGCATCGCCGTAGTGGAACGCGCGCGCCGCGCGGAGCGCGGTGGCGCCACGCGCTGGACGAGCTCCTGGTTCCGCATCACGGAGGATCGCCGGCTCGATCCGGCGTTCATCGATCGGATGCAGTCGGTCTCCGGCGGCCTCGCCGATCTCGACTACTGCCGGGCGCTCGAGCGAGAGGTCACGCAAACGCTGCAATTCCTCGAGCGTAACGACGTAGCGCTCACGTACTTCAAGCAGCCCTTTCCAAACCGCAATACCGGTGGCGGACTCGGCATGCCCGTGCACGGAGGCGTTGGCATCGTGGACGGCTTGGCGGGCGTCCTCGAGCGAACGGCGGGCGTGGAGATTTTGTATGAGACGGAAGCCGTGCGCCTCAGCCTTTCCGGCGCCGGGCGCATCGATGGAGCCGTCGTGCGCGGCCGTGATGGCCTGCTGAGAGTGCTGCCCGCCGCGGCGGTCGTCATCGCCTGCGGCGGCTTCGAGGGCAACGCGGAGATGCTGGCGCGGTATCTCGGTGAGCGGGCCTGCGATCTGCCGGTCATTGCGCCGACGCTGCGGAACAACACGGGCGACGGCCTGCGCATGGCGCTCGAGGTCGGAGCCGCCGCGGCCGGACAGTTCGACATGTTCCACGGTGAGCCGATCGACGCGCGCTCGAGCAAGCCCGACGCCGTCGTTTACGCTTATCCGTTCGGCATTCTCGTCAATGGCCAAGCCGAGCGTTTCTGCGACGAGGGCCGCGACAGCTTCGATTCCACGTTCGAGGAGATCGCCTACGAGATCTGGCGCAACCAGGACCAAAAGGCGTTCTTCATCGGCGATCAAACGACGCTCGACATCGAGCCCGTGCAGGCGATCCTGCTCACGGACCAGCCACCGGTCCGAGCGGCGACTCTTCGCGAGCTCGCGCTCGAGCTGGGGCTCGAGCCGGCCGCTCTCGAGCGCACGGTCGCAACCTACAACGCATCGATGGGCCCCGGCCGGTTCGATGCGCATCAATTCGACGGCAGGGCAACGCGAGGACTCGTGCCGCCCAAGTCGAACTGGGCCTTTCCGCTCGAGCGTCCGCCTTATATCGGCTACCCGCTCACCTGTGCGATCACGTTCACGTTCGGCGGCGTGCGGACCGATAGTCTCGCTCGCGTGCTGACGCCCTCGGGGACGGTGATTCCCGGCCTCTATGCGGCGGGCGAGGTGACCGGCTTGTACTACCATCACTATCCCGCAGGCACCTCGGTGTTGCGATCCGCGACGTTCGGGCGCATCGCCGGCACCCATGCGGCGCAGGCTCGGGCCGGCGAACCCTGAGCGGGACGGGCGATGCAGCCGGAGTAGAGACGCAGCGGAAGTAGAGACGCAGCGGGAGAGGACGACGATGGACATCGTGCACACGGATCGGATGGAGTGGGGCGGACACCTCACCTCACACCGCGCCGGCCACATGACGCACAAGGTGCTCTTCCAGGGCGAGGAAGGCAGCCCCGACAACTACCTCTTCGTGCTTGCCAA
>JASHTA010000258.1 GCA_030040795.1 Gammaproteobacteria bacterium
TATGCTGCTCTCGCTTACGTCAACGACATCCGACACGCCGTCGACGACGACGCCGAAGTCGCGACGGCTCGCTCCCGCGACGACCGAGAGCACGATGATCACGGTGACCGCGGTGTATTCGGCGCGCTCGAGATTCAGGCGCATTCTCAAGTCCACGATCGGAACGATCGAGCCGCGCAGGTTCAGCACTCCGAGGACGTGCGGCGGCGACTGCGGGATCTTGGTGACGACCGACCAGCCGCGGATCTCCTGCACGCGCAGGATATCGACCCCGTAGGTTTCGCCGCCGAGCACGAATGTGAGCACCTGGCGCGATGCGGAGCCCGCACCGGCGCCCGGCTGCGCGGCGGCCTGCGCCGCCGCCGACTCCTGTTTGACCGCCGTCATGTGACCTCCCTCGCTCTCATGGTTGTGCCGCGATCCTCATGCCGCAGCCCGCAGCGACGTGAGCCGGATCAACCCCGGCAGATCGAGGATCAAGGCGACCGAGCCGTCTCCCAGGATGGTCGCGCCCGAGACCCCCTCCACGTGGCCGTAGTTCGTATCGAGGGACTTGATGACCACTTGCTGCTGTCCGAGGAGGTCGTCCACGAACAGCCCCACACGCCGTCCATCGCCCTCGACGACGACGACCAGTCCCTCGCTCAGCTCGCGCGCACGGGATTCGATGCCGAAGATCTCGTGCAGCCGGATCACGGGCAGGTAGTGGCCACGGAACGCGAACACCTCGCCGCGCCCGCTCAGGCGATTGACGCTTCCGGAGGAGAGCTGCAGCGACTCGACGATCGAAGTGAGCGGCACGATGTACGTCTCGCTTCCGACCGACACCGACTGCCCATCGACGATCGCGAGAGTCAGAGGGAGCGTGATGATGAAGCGCGAGCCGCGGCCGCGCTCGGTTCGCACCTCGATCTTGCCGCCGAGCTCTTTGATGTTCCGCCGCACCACGTCCATGCCGACGCCGCGGCCGGACAGATCGGTGGTGTGCTCCGCCGTGGAGAAACCGGGGAGGAAGATGAGCTCATGGATCTGCTCGTCGGTCAGCGCTTCGGTTGCGCCGGCGAGGCCGCGCTCGCGCGCTTTGGCGAGGATGCGATCCTTGTCGAGGCCGCTGCCGTCGTCGCTCACCTCCACCGCGATATTGCCGCCGCGGTGGCAGGCATCGAGATGGACGACGCCGGCCGCGAGCTTGCCGTTCGCCAGCCGCGCCTCGGGCTTCTCGATGCCATGGTCGATGCTGTTGCGGACGAGGTGCACGAGCGGGTCGCCGATCTTCTCGAGCACGGTCTTGTCGAGCTCCGTGTGCTCGCCCGTGAGCTTGAGCTCGATCTGCTTGCCGAGGCGCTGTGCGAGGTCGCGCACCATGCGCGGAAAGCGGCTGAAGACGAAGCTGATGGGCAGCATGCGCACACGCATGACGCTCTCTTGCAGCTCGCGCATGTTGCGCTCGAGCTGGGCGAGACTGGAGCGGAACTGATCCGCGGAAGGGCCTTCGAGGTTGCGGCCGAGCTGGCTCAGCATGGCCTGCGTGATGACGAGCTCGCCGACCGTGTTCATGAGCTCGTCGATCTTCTCGACGCTCACGCGTATCGAGCCCGAGTCGCCGACGCCGGTGATGCTCGGCGCCTCCGCTTTGCGGTGAGCCTCGGGCTTGCCCGATGCCTCGGCGTGTCCCGCCGCATCTGCGGTGCCGGCCGTTGCGCTGGCGAGGGCGATCGGCGTGGCAACGGCTGCCGGCCCGGGAGGGGTTGCCGGCGCAGCGGAGGTTTCTGACGTGTGAGGCTTCACAGCAGCAGTCTCCCCACCGTCGGCGGAGAGGCGTCGAACCTCGAGGTCGGACTCGCCTGTCGCCCAGTCGAAGACCTCGCGGATCGCCTCCTCGGTGGTTGCGCCCGTAAGCTCGATGGACCAGCCCATGTGGCAAGCCTGGGGATCGAGCTCGGCGAAGGCGGGAAGCTGCAATACGTCGGTCGCGACCTCGAGGCGGCCGAGTGTCGAGAGCTCGCGAAACATCCGGATTGCATCGTTGCCGCGCGCGAAGAACTGTGCGTAGGGCCGAAAGCCGATCCGGAAGCGCGCCTCGGGGGCGCCGCTCGCGGCCGTCTTCGCCGACTCGGCGGGCCGCGGCGCATCCTTTTGTGCGATCGCCAGCTCGAGATCGAACTGGAGGTCGGCGACTCGCTGCGCATCGGTCGGAAGTTTCCCCTGGACGGCTCGGAGCATGTCCCGCATCACGTCCACCGACTTGAGCAGGAGATTGGAGATGGAATCGGAGACGGCGAGCCGGCTCGCGCGCAGCTCGTCGAGCAGCGTCTCGAGGCTGTGGGTGAAGGAGGCAATCTCGCCGAAGCCGAACGTCGCGCTGCCCCCTTTGATCGAGTGCGCGACACGGAAGATGGTATTGATGATTTCCGGATCGGGTGCCCCGACATCGAGCTGCAGCAACGCGGTCTCCATCGCGTCGAGCGCCTCGAAGCTCTCTTCGAAGAATGCGTCGTGGAACTGGGCCAGATCTAGCGACATGCGGCGGCTCTCAGATATCGGTTGCCGGCGCGCGCATCGACGGGCGGAGCAGCTCCCGCAGCCCGAGCAGCCGGACCGCCTCGTCGAACACGGCAGACTCGCCGCTCACTTTCACCGGGAGCTCGCTCAGCCGCCGGTCACGGGCGAATGCCGCGAGGAGCTGCATGCTCGCCGTGTCGATGCGGCGCACTGCGCCCACGTCGACTGTGACGAGCTTCACGCTCCGGATCAGGGAGGTGAGCCGCATCTTCAGGGTCTCGGCGTCCGCGAGCGTGCATTCCGCGTGCAACGCGAGGGCGTTCGTTCCGCCTGCGGCAGCGCGGCGCGCTCGCGCACCGCGCTTCAGGCGTGGCGCAGTATCGCGGCGCGCATGTTTCGTGCGGCCGGAAAGAGCTCGCTTCTTCATCGAAAAAGACGCTCAGGATCGTGTATTGCGGTGCACGACCCCCTAATCGGCGCCGAGGCAGGCGACTTGAACCCCCCGATCGGGGCAACGTGACGCGTGTCTACATTCCCGCCGAGCAACGCTCAGGCTGCCGCAGGATGGTTGCGGCTCGAGAGCCGCTCCGCCCCGCGGGCCTCGCCCCAGCGTCCGTGCAGGCGGGCGACGAGCTCGGCCTCGCGGCGGGTGAGGCCGCAGCTCGCGATCAGCTCTTCGGGCTCGGCCCCTGCGCGCGCGAGCCGGATGGCGATCGGATAGCTCGCCTGCCCCGAGCCGGCCGCGGCACCGAGACGAGTCTCGAGCTGCTCGCCGAGGGCCGCGAGACGCGGCTCGCTCTGGGCGGCGAGCGCCTCGAGGCGCTCGAGGCGCTCGAGCACCAGAGTCATCTGCTCAGCGGTGTGCGCCGTATCACGCTCCGCCGCGCGCCGCCAGCGAGTGAAGGTGACTGCCGCGACGACGAACGAGAATATGAGGAACGCCGCACGCCCTGCGAGCAGCAGGTCTTCGGCCGTGAGCGATGCGAGTGCTCGTGACAGAGAGGAGTAATAGGACAGCAAAGTGTGGATCGACGGCATGCCGGCACTCCCGAGAGCTTGAGGAGCCCGCGCGCCGACATTCCGGCGCAGCCCGACTCCTTATCTCTTCACGGTGCAGAAACCGTGCCACTTCGGCCGCCGCCGGCCGTGGCAGGGGCGGCCGCCGCCGCCGCGGACGCGGGGACTGTGGAGGGGGCCGCCGTAGAGGCCGGAGATCCGACGCTCGGGCTCGCGGGGTCGGAGGGTGGAACGGTGACCGGCTCCACCGCGTCCGGTACGGAGCCGTCGGTCGAGAGAATGACGATGACCACGCGCCGATTGGCATTGCGGCCCTGGGGCGTGGCGTTCGACTGGACCGGCTCGAACTCGCCGAAGCCGATCGCCGAGAGCCGAGTCGGCGCGACGCCCGCGCTCACGAACTTGCGTACGACGCTTGCCGCACGTCCGGCGGAGAGCTCCCAGTTCGACGGGAAGGCGATCGTCTTGATGGGACGATTGTCCGTGTGGCCCTCGACGCGAATGGGGTTCGGAAACGGCTTGAGGATCTCGGCGAGCCGCTCGATCACCGGAACGGCGCTCGGCGACAGCGTCGCGCTGCCGCTCGGAAAGAGGATGTCCGTGCGAATCTCCACCTCGACGAGCGAGGCCTTGCGGCGCACAAAGACGAGATTGGCGCGCACCAGCTGATCCATGGCACGCACGATTTTGTCCGCGAC
>JASHTA010000259.1 GCA_030040795.1 Gammaproteobacteria bacterium
TCGCAGCCGAGGCCGCTAAGTGGCTGGCCGCGGCGGAGCCTCGATGACGGCCGGCTCCGAGTTGATCGGTGCGCTGCCGTGGTTGTCGATCCGCGAGACCTTGTCGTTCTGGAAGTACACCGTGAGCAGGTAGTGCTCGACCTTGTGGAAGTGGCCGATCTTCATATAGTAGAGGTAGTCCCACCGATCGACATTGAACGTCGCCGGTACCATCGGGGTGCCGAGCAGATAGCGCACTTGGCTGCGCGTCATGCCGACCTGGAGTTGCTCGATGTCCGTCTTCCGCAGGAAGTTACCCTGCTGGATGGTCATGTGATACACGCACCCGCCGGCAAGGGGCGCGAGCAGGCTCAGTGCGGCGGCGAGCAGGAGGTTTCGGGCGATCTGGTATGGCGATCTCATTCGTGACACGGCGATCAAATTGCGGATAATGGACATATGATAGCGCACCGCACGGGGCATACTCGCCTGCTTGCCGGGGAGCACCGAATGGAGAGCAAGGACCTGCGTAAAGCCGGCCTGAAGGTGACCCTGCCGCGGCTTAGAATCCTCGAGATCCTCGAACGTAGCGACACTCGCCATCTCTCCGCGGAGGACATCTACCGCTCGCTGCTCGATTCCCAGGAGGACATCGGGCTTGCGACGGTGTACCGCGTACTCACCCAGTTCGAGGCGGCCGGCCTCGTCACGCGCCACCACTTCGAGGACGGCATGGCCGTCTTCGAGCTCAATCAAGGCACCCACCACGACCACATCGTCTGCATAGACTGCGGGCGGGTGGAGGAGTTCGTGGACTCGGGCATCGAGGAGCGCCAGACCGCCGTCGCGCGGCGTCTCGGCTTCGACATTCGCGATCACTCTCTCATTTTGTACGGGCACTGCGAGCGGCAGAACTGCGCTTTCCGGAAGAAGCCGGCCTGACGCCGGCCGCGGCTGCGGCCGCAGCCGCACGCAGCATCTCGCGCGCGTGCTCGCGCGCCTTCGCCGTCACCTCGATGCCCCCCAGCATGCGGGCGATCTCCTCCACGCGCTCATCCTCGGTGAGCACGCTCAATGCCGTGCGGGTCGCGCGGCCGTCGCTGAGCTTGGCGACGCGAAAGTGATGATGGGCCTGGGAGGCGACCTGCGGCAGATGCGTCACGCACAGGACCTGCGCCCCCTCGCCCAGTGCGCGCAGCTCGCGGCCTACGATCTCCGCGACCGCGCCCCCGATGCCCGCGTCGACCTCATCGAAGATCATGCAGGGCGCAGCGTGCGACGCGCAGCAGACCTGCACGGCGAGTGACAGGCGCGAGAGCTCGCCGCCGGAGGCGATCTTCGCGAGCGGCCGCAGGGGCTGGCCCGGGTTCGCCGTCACTCGAAACTCGACTTGATCGGCTCCGTGCGGGGCCGGCTCGCTCGACTCGAGCGGCGTCACTTCGACCTGGAAGCGCCCGCCGGTCATCCCGAGCGTTTGCATGCGCGTGGTGATGTCCTTTGCCAGTGCGCGCGCGGCCGTAGCGCGCTGTCCCGAGAGCTGGCGCGCGAGGTCGCGGTAGCGATCGAGAGCGGTGCCCAGCTCCTTGCGAAGCTTCGCCAGGTCGCTCTCGGCGCTCTGCACCGAGGCAAGCTCGGCCGCGAGCTGCCGAGCCCGCTCGGGAAGCTCGCCGGGCGCTATGCGATGCTTGCGCGCGAGATCCTCGATGGCTTGCAGGCGGCGCTCGACCTGATCGTGGCGCGCCGTGTCGACCTCGAGGCTCTCGAGGTAGCGTTGCAGCTCGCGAGCCGCCTCGCGGATCTGGATCACGGCGCTCTCGGCGAGCGGCGTGATCGCCGCGATCCTGGAGTCCACCGCGCTTGCGCCGCGCAGAGCGGCAAGGGCTCGGCTCACCTGGGCATGCGCGCTCGCATCGTCACTTTCGTATAGGTGGGTGAGCGCGAGCTGGGCGCCTTCGGCGAGCCGCCCGCGATTGGCGAGCCGCGTGCGCTCGTCGGAGAGGCTCTGATACTCGCCTTCTGCCAGCGCAAGACTCTCGAGCTCCTGGAGCTGGTGCGCGAGGAGCGACAGACGCGCCTCGCGATCGTGGGCTTGCGTCTCGAGCTCCAGCGTGCGATTGAGAAACGAGAGCCAGACGCGGTGCGCGATGCTGACCTGCTCGGTGAGCGGCTCATGCCGCCCGTACGTATCCAGCAGCTCCCGCTGGGTCGCTGCGCGCGTCAGGGATTGGAATTCATGCTGCCCATGAATGTCGACGAGCCAATTGCCCGCCTCGCGCAGCTGCTGTACCGGGACGGCCTGGCCGTTGAGATAGGCGCGCGAGCGGCCGTCGCTCGCGATCACGCGGCGTATCGCGAGCTCCTGGTCGGCGGCGATGGCCTGCTCCTCGAGCCAGCGCTTGAGCTCGTGAGGCGCGTCCTCGAGAGAGAACGAGGCGGAAATCTCGGCCCTTTGAGCCCCGTGACGGACGACCTCCGGTCCGGCGCGACCTCCGCAGGCGAGCTGCAGCGCCTCGACGATGATCGACTTGCCCGCGCCGGTCTCGCCGGTGAGCACCGTGAGCCCCGCCTCGAACTCGAGCTCGATCGCATCGACGATCGCGAAATCCCGGACTTGCAGATACGAGAGCACGG
>JASHTA010000260.1 GCA_030040795.1 Gammaproteobacteria bacterium
CGCATTCTCGGCCGTCCCGACCGCATCGAGCATGTCGAGGACCGGACCCGGAGCTCCGCCGTGCAGAGGTCCCTTCAGAGCCGAGAGCGCCGCCATCGCCGCCGAAACGAGGCCTGCCCGGGTGGAGGCAACGACCCGCGCCGCGAAAGTGGACGCGTTGAGCCCGTGATCCGCGACCGTCACGAGATACTTCTCCAATACGGCGATCTCGCACCGCGAGGCAGGCCTGCCCCGCAGCATGCAAAGGAAATCTGCGGCATGATCCGAATTCGGGTCGGGCGCAACCGGCCGCTCTCCGCCGCGCAAGCGAAGGAGCGCGGCCGTGAAGACCGCAGGAGCGGCGATCAGCCGCAGCGCCGTCGCACGATCCTCTCCGTCGCCGAGCCGCGCGATAAGAGCACGCACCGCCTCGATCGGCTCGAGCGCGAGCAATACGGAATCCCTCTCCGGCAGGCAGGAGAAGACTTCCGCCCGGGCGGCACCGAGTGCGCGAGCGAGCGCAGCCGGATTCTCGGACGCGAAGAAGCCTTCGAGCAGCACCTCGAGGACCTCCTCGAAGGAATAGTGACCGACGAGCTCCTCGAGCGTGTGGCCCCGGATGATGAGCCGGCCTGCCTCCCCATCCACCTCCGACAGCACCGTATCGGCCGCGATCACCCCGTCGAGTCCCGTGTTGGAGTCCATGGAATCCTCCTCTCGAGGGGAGCTTAAGGCACTTGTGATTGACGTCAATCTTGATCAATATCATCAATATGAATGCCGGCAATTGGTTGAGCTCGACCGCCGCCATCGCCCTCCTCGGCGTTCGGCCACAGACGTTGTATGCCAACGTCAGCCGCAAGCGCATCCGCGTGAAGACCGACCCGGAGGATCCGCGGCGGAGCCTCTATCATGCCGAGGACGTGCGGCGCCTCGCACGCCGGCGGCGTGGGCGGCCTCGCAATGAGCGGCTCGCGGCCGAAGCCGTGGCGTGGGGAGATCCGATCCTCTCCTCGTCGCTCTCCACCGTGGCGAACGGGCGGCTGTGGTATCGAGGCCGCGACGCAGTAAAGATTGCCGAGCGCGGCACCCTCGAGGACGTTGCGGCGTTGTTGTGGGGAAGCTCGCGGGTCACCCTACGTGGAAACCGCCCCGCAGCCGCCGCCGCGGCGGATGGCGGCGCGAGTCCGCTCCAAGCGGCCTATCGGGTACTTGCGGAACGCGCCGGTCGCGAGGCTCCAGCGTACGCGCGGGGGATGTCGCCGCTGCTCATCGAGGCAATCGAACTGCTGCAGGATGTCGCCGAGGCGATCGTGCTCGCTACCGCGCTCTCATCGGCGCGGCGTTCGCGAGCGGGGAGCCGCTCGCCTTCGGCTCCCGGGCGGGGAAACCTCCCCGCCCATCGTAGCCCGGCTCCTCCGCTGCACGAACGTCTTGCACAAGCCTGGCGGCGGCCCGGTGCGAAGGAAGTCCTTCGCAAGGCTCTGGTGCTGCTCGCCGATCACGAGCTCAACGCCTCGACCTTCGCGACCCGTGTGGCCGCCTCTACAGGCGCGGGACTCTCGGCGAGCGTTCTCGCTGGATTTGCAACCCTGAGCGGCCCTCTACACGGTGGCGCGGCCGCGACCGTGCAGGCCCTGGCCGAAACGGCAGCACGGATCGGTGCGGAGAGAGCAATCCTGGCCTGCCTCGAGCAGGGTCGGCCCGTCGCCGCGTTTGGCCACCCGCTTTATCCCCGCGGCGATGTTCGGGCGACCTCGTTGATCGAAAGCCTCTCCTTGCCGCGAATCTTCGAGGAGCTGCGGACAGCCGGCGAGCACCTGGTCGGCGAACCCCCGAACGTGGATTTCGCTCTCGCGGCTCTGGCCGCGAGCGAGCGCCTGCCCGCAGAGGCGCCATTCGTCCTGTTCGCTCTCGCGCGCTGCGTCGGATGGATCGCGCATGCGCTCGAGCAGCATCAGACCGGATCGCTCATCCGCCCGCGCGCGCGATACACTGGGCCGGCACTCCCGTCATGATCGATCCCGTACTCGATATCAGCGCGTCCGTGCGCGCCGCCGTTGTTGCCGTCCTCGGAGCGGCCGGCGAGTCTGCCGATCTCGCGATCCATCGCTCCGAGCACGCCGATTATCAGGCCGACGTGGCGTTGGCCGTCGCCCGGCTGCTCAAGCGGCCACCGAAGGAGGTAGCGGCCGCGATCGTGGAACGTCTGCCTCCCTCGGACGTGTTGAGCGACGCCAGGGTATCCGGCCCCGGGTTCATCAACCTGAACTGCCGCCCCGAGTACTTGGCGATGCAACTCGATCGCATGCGCGCCGACAGCCGACTCGGAATCGAGTCAGCACTCCACCCCGATACCACAGTAGTGGACTTCTCCTCACCGAACCTCGCGAAGGAAATGCATGTCGGGCACCTGCGGAGCACGATCCTCGGAGACTCTCTCGCCCGGATCCTCGATTGCCTCGGTCACCGCGTCATCCGTCAGAACCACCTCGGCGACTGGGGCACGCCGTTTGGGATGCTCATCGAGCACATGCTCGATGAAGGCGCCGCGGGTAACAACGACGTGCGAGAGCTGTCGGCGTTCTACCGCGCGGCGCGGCTCAAGTTCGACGGTGACCCCCAGTTCGCGGATCGGGCGCGGCGCCGGGTCGTGCTGCTCCAAAGCGGCGATCCGCCGACCCTGGAGCACTGGCGTCGCCTGATCGATGCAACCACGTCGCACATCGACGCGCTCTACAAGCAGTTGCACGTTGCGCTCAGTCGTGACGACATCGCCGGGGAAAGCCTCTACAACCCCCGGCTGGAGGGCATCGTCGGCGAGCTCGAGCGCGCCGGGCTCGCCAGATCCAGCGACGGTGCCGTGTGCGTCTTTCTGCCCGGATTCGTGAGCCGCGAGGGGCAGCCGCTGCCGCTCATCGTTCGCAAGCAGGACGGCGGATTTGGATACGCCGCGACCGATCTTGCCGCCTTGAAGCACCGTCTCCAGGCACTCCGAGCCCATCGCGTGCTCTACGTGGTCGGAGCTCCTCAAAGCCAGCACTTCGCCATGGTCTTCGACACCGCGCGGCGGGCCGGATGGGTCCCGGAAGGAGCGCGGCTCGAGCACGTCGCGTTCGGCTCGGTGTTGGGCCAGGACGGAAAGGAGCTGAAAAGCCGGGCCGGCGGCGCGGTCAGCTTGAGTGCACTGCTCGATGAGGCACTGCTTCGCGCCAGAGCCATCGTGGATGAACGCTCATCCTCACTCGAAGAAGGAGAGCGAGCGCGTATTGCCGAGATCGTCGGGATCGGTGCCGTGAAGTACGCCGACTTGGCGAGCGATCGGATCCGGGATTACGTCTTCAACTGGAGCCGAATGCTGACATTCGAAGGGAATACGGCGCCGTACCTGATGTACGCCTACGCCCGCATCCGGTCCATCCTGCGCAAGGCCGGCGTGGATGCGGCAACGCCCGCGAGTGGGCCAGCGGCGGTCCGAATCGACTCTCCAGCGGAGCGTGCTCTGGCGCTCGAGATCCTGCAGTTTCCCGGCACGCTCGCTCGAGTCGGCGAAACGCTCCAACCACACAGGCTCTGCCAGCAGCTCTTTCGGACGGCTACAGCCTTCAGCGGCTTCTACGACGCCTGCCCAGTTCTCAACGCCGAGCCGGCCGTACGCTCCTCCCGCCTCGCTCTGTGCAAGCTTACGGCTCGGGTGCTTGCGCGCGGACTTGAGCTGCTGGGCATCGACGTCCCGGAGTCCATGTAGCGCTCGCCGGCCTCGGACCTTACAGGCCTGTCTCGATCAATTTGGCCGACGCGGGCTGCGCCGCCGCGGCGATGGAGATCTGAAGCGGCAGAACGAGGGTCACGCATAGGCCCCCGCCCTCGCGATTGGCGAGCCGGATACGGCCGCCGTGGGCTTCCGCAATCTCACGCGCGAGGGCGAGCCCGAGACCGGTCCCGCTGCGCTTGGTGGAATAGAACGGCAGGAGAGCCTGGCTCAGCACGGCCTCGCTCATCCCGACGCCGCGATCACGCACCTCGATGCGCTGCTCCGCTCCCACATGCGTCACCGCGACTTCGATGGCTTCTTCGGGTCCGCCCGCCTCCTGGGAATTCTTCAACAAATTGATCAGCGCTTGCTCGAGCTGCGCGCGATCGACCCAGCCCGGATCGGCCGGCACCGGCGTCACGACTCTGCAATTGTGGGCCGCTGCGAACTCCGTGGCGAAGTCTCGCCACTCGATGAGCGCCGGCTGCGGCGCGGGCAGCTTCGCGAAGGCGGCATAGCTCCCAATGAACTGATGAAGATGCTGCGCGCGCTCGCCGATCGCCGCAAAGGCTGCCTCGACTCCCACCGCATCATCCCGTCGCATGAGCTCGCCGCCCGACTGCGCGAGCGAGGCGATGGGCCCGAGCGAGTTATTCAGCTCGTGGCTCAGCACGCGGATGAGCTTCTTCCAGATCGCGACCTCCTGCCTCGAGAGCTCGCGCGTCATCCGCTTGAGCAGGTACAGGCGGTGAGGCCGGCCTTGCAACTGAAACACTCTCTGTGAGAGAGAGAAGATCTCCTCGACACCCGCGATCTCGGCGGTGAAGAGGCTGTCGGTGCCGGACTCCGCCGCCAAGCGCAAAGGCTCGGGCGAGCGCGCGAGCAGAGCCGCGAAGTCGAGTCCGGTGAGGCTGCGCCCCTCATTGAGCAGGTGGCGGGCAATGAGGTTCGCATAGGCTACGCGTTGGTGGGAGTCCACGAGCACCAGCGCCACCGGCGACTGCTGCATCACGGTATCGAGGAGCAGCTCGCGTTGTGCGAGGTTCGAGCGCTGAGCACGAAGCGCGTGACCCAACTCGTTATGCGCGACCATCAGATCGCCGAGCTCGTCACGGGTGCTCACGGCAAGGGAGAGATTGAAATCGCCGTCGCGGTAGCTCGCCACCGCTCCCGTCATGGCGCGCAGCATCCGATGCACTGGCCGCGCCGCATGCCGCGCAGCCCACAGCGCGAGTACCAAGCCCGCGGCGGCGACGATCGCAAATGCGAGCCACGGCTGCTCAAAAAAGCGGGTGAGCCATGCGGCCGCCAGCGCGGAGAGGAGAACCACCGCGGCCAGCAGCGCGGCGAGCTTGCCCTCGAAACTCGTGCGCATGCCGCCCTGCCCTACGTCTTGAGGCCGAAACGCTCCATGCGACGATACAGCGCCTGGCGCGACAGTCCAAGGCTCTGCGCCGCGCGGCTGATGTTCCCGCCCGCCTTGCGCAGACCGGCTTCGATGATTTCTCGGGTGAGAGAGTCGCCTTCCTGGACGGCCGGGCGCTGCGTCGCCGGCAGGTTCAGGTCCGCGACGCTCACGACGCGGTTGGCCGCAAGCAGCTTCGCACGCTCGATCGCGTTGCGCAGTTCCCGCACATTGCCCGGCCAGTCGTGCGCCAGCAGGGCCCCCATGGCGTCCTCGCTGAGCTCGAAGTCCGCGCCCAGGAAGTGCTGCGCCAGGGGCAGGATGTCCTCCGTCCGCTCCGCGAGCGGCGGCAGCGCGATCTCGATCGCATTGAGCCGGTAGTACAGGTCCTCGCGAAAGCGACCGGCGCGAATGAGCGCGGGCACGTCGGCGTTGGTCGCACTGACGACCCGCACGCGGGTGCTGCGCGTGTGGCTCGAGCCCAGCTGCTCGAACTGGCCCGTCTCGAGGACCCGGAGCAGCTTGACCTGCCCGCCTACGGGAAGATTGCCGATCTCATCGAGAAACAGCGTACCGCCATTGGCGAGCTGGAAGCGTCCGACGCGCGCCTTGTTGGCTCCCGTGTAGGCGCCAACCTCGGCGCCGAACAGTTCGGCCTCGACGAGGTCCGCCGGGATGGCACCGCAATTGACGGCGACGAAGGGACCCGAGCGTACTCCCGAATTGGCGTGCACGATCTCGGCAATCCGCTCCTTGCCGGCGCCGTTGGGACCCGTGATCAGCACCGGTACGTCCGCACGCGCAACGCGGCAAGCCAGCTCGACCGCTCGCTCCATCGCCTCCGACTCGAACACGATGTCGCGCACGTTGTACTGTTTGGCAAGCCGCTCACGCCGCTGGCGGAGCACTCGCTGCAGACGCTCCCGCTCGCGCGTCGCTTCCGCAAGCTCCAGGAGGTTCTCGACCGTCGAGAGCAGCTTGTCGTTGTCCCACGGCTTGCTCACGTAATCGGCGGCACCCGCCTTGACGAGTTGCACGGCAGTCTCGAGGTGGGTCCAGGCCGTGATCAGGATCACCGGTAGATCCGGCTGCGCCGCTCGCAGCGCGCGAAAGAGCGCCGCCCCCTCCTCGCCCGAGGTCGTGTCCGCCCTGAAATTCATGTCGGCGATGACGAGATCGACGCGCTCCCGCGCGAGCGTCGCGAGACCTTCCTCGGGAGTTCGCGCCGCGACGGTGCGGATATCCCGTAACCGCAGCAGCACTGCCATGGCGGACGCCACGGCAGGGTTGTCGTCGATGACCAGGACAGTCCGCACGGCCATAATGATCCGCTACATTGTCCGCTATATGCTACGCGCAGCGAGCGCCGGAGGAATCGAGGCGGCGCGTAGTGCGGGCCAGAGCACCGCAAGCTGCCCCAGGCTAAGCACCACCAACGCGCCGATGAGCAGGTAGATCAGCGGCAGCCGCTCCATCGCAAAGCTCTCGACCATCCACAGGTTGGCGCCGACTCCCAACGCAATTCCCACGATGCCCCCGGCCGCGGCGATGAGCAGATTCTCAGTCTGAAAGTGTCGCAGGATCGCCGGCCGCGTCGCCCCGAGCGCTCGCCGCACGCCTATCTGGTGCCGGCGCTGTGCCACCCAGTAGCTCGTGAGTCCCACGATGCCGAAGGCGGTCACAGCGAGCAGCACTGCGCACACCACCACGAGGATAACCGCGAGCCCACGATCATCGCGATAGGTGTCTCGCCGCGCCTGCGAGAAGGACCGCACCTGGGGAATGAGGCGATCGTGGTTCAACGCAAAGAGCCGCTGCGGCGCCAACTTCATCACCTGCGATAATCGGCCGGGCCGTGTGCGCACGACGTAGTCGGCGACTGGACTCACGTCTCGAACCGGTACCACCATCGAGTTATCGCTCCACGTGCTTCCCCAGCCTCCAAATCGCGTCCAAGGCACCTGCAGCTTGGCGACGATGCCGATGATGGGCGTCGTATCGGACCGACCCTCGAGGTACACGCGG
>JASHTA010000261.1 GCA_030040795.1 Gammaproteobacteria bacterium
GGCTGCACGATCCTCGTGGCCGGCCGCAATTTTGGCTGCGGCTCCTCGCGCGAGCACGCGCCTTGGGCTCTCGTCGACTACGGCTTTCGCGCCGTGGTGAGCACCGAGATCGCCGATATCTTCCGCAGCAATGCGCTGAAGAACGGTCTGTTGCCCGTCGTGGTCGACGAGGCGACCGGGCGCTGGCTCCTCGAGCACCCGGGCGCCGAGGTAACGCTCGATGTGGAGACGACGACGCTCAGCCTGCCGACCGGCGAGCGGCTCCGCTTTCCTCTCGAGGCCTTCGCGCGCTTTTGTCTGCTGAATGGTGTCGATGAGCTCGGATTCCTGCTCGGGCGGACACCGCAGATCGAGGCGTACGAGCGGCAGAAGCCGGCGGACAGCACTCTCCTCCGCTCGCCATGAAAGCGACGATCGCCGTACTCCCGGGCGATGGCATCGGCCCGGAGGTCATTGCGGAAGGCTTGCGCTGCCTGCGCGCCCTCGCCGGCTCGTTCGGCCACGAGCTGCGCCTCGAGGAGCTGCCGTTCGGCGGCGCGGCGATCGATGCCGGCGGAGACCCGCTGCCCACGCGCACGCTCGACGCCTGCCTCGCTGCAGATGCCGTGCTGCTCGGCGCGATTGGAGGCCCGAGATGGTCTCAGCCCGGCGCGAAAGTTCGTCCGGAGCAGGGGCTGCTCCGGCTTCGCCGAGAGCTCGGGGTCTACGCGAACCTTCGGCCCGTGAAGGTCCACCCGTCGCTCATCGACGCCTCGACGATCAAGGCGGAGGCGCTCCGTGGCGTCGACCTGGTGTTCGTGCGGGAGCTCACCGGTGGCATTTATTTCGGCGAGAAGAAGCGCGATGCGACGAGTGCCGTGGACGTCTGCACCTACACCGTTCCCGAGGTCGAGCGCATCACGCGCGCGGCGGCGCGGCTCGCGCGGGGGCGGCGCCGCAAGCTCACCTCGATCGACAAGTCCAACGTTCTCGAGACCTCGCGGCTGTGGCGCGAGGTCTGCGAGCGGGTGATGCGCGCCGAATTTCCGGACGTGGCGCTCGAGCATGTTCTGGTGGACGCCGCAGCCATGCACCTCATCCGGCGGCCGCGCGATTTCGATGTTCTCGTCACTGAGAACATGTTCGGCGACATCCTCACCGACGAGGCCTCCATGCTCGCCGGATCGCTCGGCCTGCTGCCCTCCGCGTCCCTCGGCGACGGCACCCGTGGCCTCTACGAGCCGATCCATGGCTCGGCCCCGGACATCGCAGGCCGAGGCATCGCCAATCCCTACGGGACGCTCCTCAGCGCCGCCATGCTGCTGCGGCACTCGCTGCAGCTCGTGCGCGAGGCCGACGCTCTCGAGTCGGCGGTCAACGGGGCGATCGAGAGCGGCGCGCGGACTGCGGACATCGCGCTGCCCGGCACGCGCAGCTGTTCGACGCGCGAGGCGGGCGATGCCGTGCTCGAGCGCCTGGCCGGAGCCTGACGCGGCGCTCAACCCTCCGCGATCTTCAAACGCGGCGCGGCGGTGACCCGGCGCGCCCTGTCGAGGCCGGCCGCGAGATCGGCACGCAGGTCCTCGAGCGCCTCGATTCCGATGGAAAGCCGCAGGAGGCCGTCCACGAGCCCTGCCTTGAGCCGCGCGTCGGGGTCCATCGCGGCGTGCGTCATCGTCGCGGGATGCGCGACGAGACTCTCCACGCCCCCGAGCGATTCGGCGAGCGAGAAGCACTCGAGCCCCGATGCGAAGGCCCGCACGGCCTCGTGGCCGCCTGAGAGCTCGACGGTGACGACGGCGCCGAAGCCACGCTGCTGGCGGCGCGCCACGTCGTAACCGGGGTGCGTCGCGAGGCCCGGATAGTAAACCCGCGCGACACCGGGCTGAGCCTCGAGCCATTCGGCGAGAGCCTGCGCGTTGTGGGCGTGCTGCTCCAGACGGGCGTGCAGGGTGCGCAGGCCGCGGAGCGTCATGAAGCTGTCGAACGGGGCGCCCGTCACGCCCAAGCAGTTCGCCCACCAAAGCAGCTGCTCGTGGTGTTCCTGGGTGCGTGCGACCACCGCGCCGCCGACGACGTCGCTGTGACCGTTCAAGTACTTCGTCGTGGAGTGAACGACGAGATCTGCGCCGAAATCGAGCGGCCGCTGCCACAGCGGCGAGAGGAAGGTGTTGTCGACCGCGACGAGAGCGCCGCGCTCGTGGCCCAGCGCCGTGAATCGCTCGAGGTCGGTGATCCTGAGGAGCGGATTGCTCGGCGTCTCGATCCACAGCAGAGCCGTGGGCACCGCGAGCGCGGCGCGTACCGCGGCCTCGTCGGCGAAGTCGACGAAGTCCGCTTGCAGCTCGCCGCGCTTGCGCCAAGCCTCGAAGAGGCGATACGTGCCGCCGTAGCAATCGTGCGGCGCGAGGATTCGCGCGCCGGCGGGCAGCAGATATCCGACCAGCACGATCGCCGCCATGCCGGTTGCCGTGACCACTCCACCCGCGCCACCTTCAAGATCGGCCACGGCCCGCGCGAGCAGATCGCGCGTCGGATTGCCCGAGCGCGTGTAATCGTAGGCGCGCTTCTCGCCGAAGCCGCGAAACGCGAACGTCGTCGTGAGATGGATTGGAGGTACGACGGCCCCCGTTTCCTCATCGCTCACGAGGCCGGCGCGTACGGCCCGCGTGATCGGATCCGGCTTGTCGCTCATGACGAGCCCTCCAGCGCGCTGCGGAAGACGGCTCGCAAGGGCTCCGTCTCTTTCAAAAAGGCGTCGTGCCCGTAAACGGATGAGATCTCGTACAGGCGTCCCGACGGCAGCCTCGCGACCATCGCCCTTACGTCCGCGAGCGGAACGAGCAGATCCTCACGCACGCCGACCGCGCTCGTCGGGACGAAGATCCGCGTCGTATCGACGCGGTGAAGATCGATGGATTCCGAGAGACAGAGGAACGACTCGGGCCGGTAGCGTCCGGCATAGGCGCGGCCGCGAGCCATGAGGTAGCGCTCGACGGGAAAGACGAGCGTTCCGGCCTCGCGAGCCGGCGCGCCCGCGAAGCGGGCCGCGAACTCCTCGCTGCTCCGGTAGGTCGTCATGGCGAGCGCGCGCGCGAGCTCGATCGCCTGAGCGGGGTGGCCCGTCTCGATGCCGAAGCGCACGATGCGCCGCTCGATGCTGCGCCAGGCCGTCGCCATGGGGTGGGCGCGGTCCGATGCCCCGATGACGATGAGGTGACCGACCCGCTCCGGATAGAGCTCGCCGAACGCGAGCGCCACCATGCCGCCGTAGGATCCGCCCGCGATGGCTTTCAGAGATTTGATGCCGAGGTGATTGATGAGGCGCAGGAGCACCTCGGCCTGATCGTAGCTCGAGATGCTCGGGAAGGAGGCCTCGGGCGCGGGACTCGACTCGCCGCTGCCTCCGAGAAAGTCGAAGCTGAGAATGCACAGGTGCGCCGGATCGAGCGGCCGTCCCGGGCCTGCGATCTCCGACCACCAACTCTCGCGGGGATCGTCCGTGCCGCAGACGCGCCGGTGAGCCGAGATGCCCCCGAGAGCGCAGACGACGGGCGCGGATGCCGCTCCAATCAGCCGCCACGCGATGCGCACCCCTTCCAGGCGGCCGCCGTGATAGAGCGCGATTTCCCCGGGAATCTCGAGGATTCCTTCGCGCAACGGGCAGTCTCGCGCGGGCATTGCGGCGTGATCGCCGCTGCGCGCGGGGGCTGCGAGAGGCTCGACATTGGACATTCAAGTGCTCCGCGATAGTCTCGTCGCTCGTCGAGACCTCTGCAGAGCACCCGCATCGCTCGAGGCGGGCTGCCGCGCCCATCGTCCACCCGGCACCCTACGCCGGGCAGAGGCTGCGCTGACCGCTCATCTGCCGGCCCGCTTCGAGCGGGTCGCAGGAGTTGGCACCTTTCCAAACGGGTTAAGCTTGGCGGTTGCCCCGGCGTCGAAGGGCCTTTCCCTCAGCCGGTCTCGATGAGTGGCCGGCAGTCTAGGCCCCCCTCCCGCATACCGTCAAGGCCGGTCCGGCGCCGCCGGAGCGGAAACTGGCCCGCGGAAGCGGGTTGTGGTAGTGTATTAGCGTGCTGTTACGTTATCATTCGTGACGGTATATTAGCGTATTGTTACATTGGAACGAGCCGGAGCCGCGGGCGGGCCAGCATGAAAGTACACCGCAATTTGACCCATCGGCAGGAGGCGCTCGCCGAGCGCAACCTGCACGCGGCGATCGCCGCGCTGCGCACGGCCGAGGAGTGCCGCGCGTTCCTGCGCGACCTGTGCACGCCTGCGGAGATCCAGGCCATGGCCGACCGCTGGGCCGTCGTCGAGTGGCTGCGGCGCGGCCTGCCCTACCGGGAGATCCAGCGGGTTACGGGGGTCAGCGTGACGACCATCAGCCGCGTGGCCCGCTTCCTCGCGGCCGGCAACGGAGGCTACTCGCTCGCCGCGCAGCGCCTCTCGGGCGGTGGCGGGCGCCGCGCCGACAACGGCCGCACGGCCGGCAC
>JASHTA010000262.1 GCA_030040795.1 Gammaproteobacteria bacterium
CCGGCGGGCCGGCCGGCGGGCGGTGCGCCGGCGGCTAGAACGCGTAGTAGGGTCCGTCACCGACGGGCGTGTTCATGCCCGAGATCGCCGTGAAGACATTGCGGCCGTAGTAGAACGTGAGCCCCCAATCAAACACCCCGCCCGCTTCTGCGAGGCCGGTTCCGACAGGTCCCGCCAGGTCGTCGGCCGCCGCGACCGAGGCCGCGAAATTCTCGGGATCGCCCACGGTGAAACTCACGTTGCTCGATCCCGTGCTGCTGCAGCCGGAGCAGGCCTCGACAGTGGCTTCGAGAGCGACCGACCCCGTCGTCGGACAATAAAATCCTTCGAATCCCGAGTTCTGGGTGCACTGCATGATGCTGCTGTCGTTGAAGAAGTAGCCGTTCGACCCGCTGTCGAGAACGCTGTTCGTGAGGGTCTGGCCGTTGAACGTGGTGCTGATGGCGCCGGTATCCGGATCGGCCCCGAATACCAATGCGTTGCCGATCGCGTTGTTGCTCTCGGTGCCGATCCCGAACACGAGCGCGCCCGTGACGCTCGATGCGCCATTGGCCGCAACCGGCGGGAGCTCGACGATGACCCCGTTGCTGTCCGCAAAATAAGCGACCGGATTGGTCGCCTGCTGGTTCACGTCCACGGTGTTGTCGGTGCAGGCGGTGGGCGTGCTGCAGGTGTAATAGTAAGTTGGCGAGACGTCCCCGTCCGCGCACACGCTTCCGCAGTCCTGCACGAACGGTCCCACACCGATGATCCCGTTGGCTCCGAACAATGCGACGGTATCTTCCGGATTGTTCACGCTGGCC
Organism: Gammaproteobacteria bacterium; assembly: GCA_030040795.1. GTDB lineage: Bacteria > Pseudomonadota > Gammaproteobacteria > Steroidobacterales > Steroidobacteraceae > JASHUC01. The sequence goes on from JASHTA010000262.1 coordinate 804, forward strand.
GTCTGGCAATCGCTCGGCACGTTCGAGTAGGCGCTTGCCCCGATGACCTGCACGGGAACGGCGAGCGAGGTGGTCTCGCCGGAGACCGTGACCACCGCGGTGTCGAGCGGACCCCAGCTGTAGCCGTCCGCGAACACTGCACATTCCGCGAGGGGCTCGCCGGCATTGGGCTGATCCGCGTCCTGAAGCTCCGCAGGCAGGGAGAGCGACAGAGTGTTGCCGTCGACATCGGTGGCGTCGGCGAGAATCCGCAGTCCATAGGACTGCGTATCGACCTGGATGTGATCGAAGGTCTGGCATTCGTTTGAATTGCCCGGGACGCATACCGTCACGTCCACGTACGCCAGATTCACCGCGGGGCTGTTGGAGTCGCAAATGGTGGCCGGGCCACAATCGACCACCAGCGTGGCGACGTTCGGAGCCGCCGAGGCGATCGTCTGGGTACTCGAGCTGGAAGAACTGCTGGAGCTGCTCGAGCCGGAAGAGCTGGAGGAACTCGAGCCGCCTCCTCCGCATCCGACCAGGCATCCCATCGCGATCGCGATGGCACTGAAGAGAATTCGGCGCACGAGCGCACTCCCGACGGTGTGAACCATTCAACGCGCTCCGAGCGAAGAGCTACTGGATGTCGTCTGCTGTGACATTGGCCGGCAGCAACGACGGGACGTACGCTCGTCCGTAATACAAGCGCATGCGGCCGTTCGACTGCACGACCAGGTCAGGCTGGCGGATCTGGAAGTGGCGGCGCGTGCCGCCGTTGTGAGGCGCCAGTTTGGCAGCCGCGACGTACTGCTGAAAGTAGGTTCCCAGGATTTGGCTCAAATTCGGCATCAGCGGGCCATGCCAGCTCACGGCGAACACGGTGCCGCTTGCCGCGACGTATTCGCTCACGACCGTGCCCGAGGGGAGCTGCAGTTGCTCGACGGAATAGCCCGCACCCTGCGCGCCAGCCCTCAGCTGGGCCTTCAGATGGGTGCCGTCGGCCTGTACGGAATCGACCTGACCGCCGAGGGCCGCCAGGGCAGGCAGCGACGCCTGTCCCAGCAAGACCCAGCCGGCCGCGATCGCATAGTGATGAGCTCGCACGACTTGCCGCTCAGCCTGCCGAGGAGCTCGGCCCGTTGCCGGTTCCGTTGCCGGATGGACCGGAACGGCGCTGCTGCCGTCGCTCGCGCATCTGCTGCATCCTCTGCTCGCGCTGCTGCATCCTCACCTCGTCGGCGGCGAGAAGGGTTGCGAGCTGGCGCTTCTGGGCGGACGTGAGAACACCGTAGATCTGCGTCGCAAGCTCGCTTTGGCGCTGGATGCGCTCGGCGGCCCGATTCTTCGCATCCTGGACCGCCTTCGCATAGCCGCGGCTGCCCGGATCGCCGATCACACTCACGTCGATCGAAGGCCTCGATGCATTCGACTGCCGCTGTTTGCGCTGCTGCGCAAAGAGGTCCCTCATGCGCTCGCGCTGCTGATCCGACAGATCGAGCTGGCGAACCTGCCGCAGCAGCGCGCCGACGAGCATCGGACCACCGCCTCCGCGCATGCCCGGGCCACGCATGCCCGGGCCACGGGGCCCGCGGTGTCCGAAGCGTCCACCGCGCCGGCGGTTCCAGCGCGCTGGGCGGAACGAGTTGCCCCGGCGATCCGAGCCGCCGCGACGGTCCGAGTCCCCACGACGATCCCAGCGGCCCCGGGGACCCCAATGCCCCCCGCGCCAGCTTCCGGATGGAGAACCCGCATTGGAGGAGGGACTCGCGTTGGGGGATGAGCTCGCACTGGGACTGGTCCCGCCGGAGCTCTGAGCCTGTGCGACGGAAAGGGTGCCTAGACCGAGACCCGCTACTGCGGCGGCCAGCACCAGGTATTTCATCTTGTGTTGCATGACTCCGGATCCTGACAAAATGAGCCAAACTGTTACCGACTATTGCATCTCAACGGCCGTCCTACTCGGCCGGCAGTACGTGTCCCGCCTTTCGACCGGAGCTGAGCGTTCCGCGTTCCCGGGAACCGTCCTCGCTACAGCGCTCGATCCTCGAAGCGGTTGACGCCGGCCGGGGGGCCGCGATGAACCTCGCCCGCGATGAACCTCGCGCACGATAAGCGCGGCAGGCCACAGCGGCAAGTAAACGAGTGTGAGCAATACCCCGCGCCCACGGGGAGGCCCTGGCGGCGGTGTCAATCAAAGGGCCGGCGCCGTACGATCGTCTGATCGCGATCGGGACCCGTGGAGACCATGTCGATCGGGACGCCCGCAAGCGCCTCGATGCGCTCGAGATAGCGCCGGGCGTTCGCGGGCAGCGCGAGATACTCGGTGATCCCCACCGTCGACTGCTTCCAACCCGGCAGCTCCTCGTAGATCGGCTCGACCTCGGCGTAGGCATCGACGAAGAGCGGCGGCTCCGAGACCGTCTCCTGTCCGATGCGGTATCCCACGCAGATCCGGATGGTCTCGAGCGCATCGAGAACGTCGAGCTTCGTCATGACGAGACCGGTCACGCTCGATTGAGCGACGCACCGCCGCAGCACCACCGCATCGAACCAACCGCAACGCCGCTTGCGCCCCGTCACGGAGCCGAACTCGTGACCGACACGGGCGAGGTGCTCCCCATCCTCGTCGAAGAGCTCCGTTGGAAAGGGACCTGCGCCGACGCGCGTGGTGTAGGCCTTCACGATCCCGAGCACCTCATCGAACGAGCGCGGCCCGATGCCCGTGCCCGTTCCGGCGAAGCCCGCCGTGGTGTTGGAGGAGGTGACGTACGGATACGTGCCGAGATCGACGTCGAGCATCGCGGCCTGTGCGCCCTCGAAGAGTACGTTTGCTCCCTCGGCACGCAGCTGGCGCAGAGCGTGGCTCACGTCCGTCACGAGGGGCCGCACGCGCTCCGCCCAGGCGAGCTGCTCATCGAGCGTGCGCTGAAAGTCGACCGGCTGCTGCCCGAAGTATCTTTGCAGCACGAAGTTGTGGAAGTCGAGCGCCTCCCCGAGCTTCGCGGCGAAGCGGTCGCGCTGGAACAGATCGGCGACGCGCACGGCGCGGCGCGCAACCTTGTCCTCATACGCCGGGCCGATGCCGCGGCCCGTGGTGCCGATGGCGTTCGCGCCGCGCGCCTGCTCGCGCGCGCGGTCGAGCGCCACATGCGACGGCAGGATGAGCGGACAGCTCGGCGAGATGCGCAGGCGCTCGAACACCGCTACGCCCTGCTCCCTCAGCATCTCGGCCTCGCTCATCAGCGCCTCGAGCGACAGCACGACGCCGTTGCCGATGAAGAGCCGCACGTGCTCGCGCAGGATCCCGGAGGGGATGAGCGAGAGAACCGTCTTGCGCCCGCCGATGACGAGCGTGTGACCCGCGTTGTGTCCACCTTGGAAACGCGCGACGGCCACCGCGCGCTCGGCGAGGAGATCCACCACCTTCCCCTTGCCCTCATCCCCCCACTGGATGCCGATGACGATGACGAACTGGGCCATGACTCGAGGGTGCCTCGCTCAGCGCACCAGGAACAGGATCAACACGCCAACCAGCATGCTGCCGAGACCTGCGATGCGCAGGTCGCGGTCGCCTACGGCGAGCAGCTTCGCGAGCGCTTTCTTCAGGCCCGAGGGATTCAGGAAAGGCATGATGCCCTCGAGCACGAGAAGCAGCGCGAGCGCCGCAACGAGATCGGAGATCTTGAGAGTCAAGCGGGACCGCTCCTCAGGTTCATCGGCCGCAGCGCGCCTCAGCGCCGCGCATGCCCCGGGTCCTTCATGTACTTGAAGAACTCGCTGTCGGGCGAGAGCACGAGCACGCCGTTGTCCTTCCCGAGCGAGCGCTCGTAGGCCTCGAGGCTCCGATAGAAGGCGTAGAACTCCGGATCCGAGGCGTAGGCCTGCGCGTAGACGTCCGCAGCCTCTGCGTCGGCCTGGCCCCTGATGCGAAGCGCGTCCCGCTGCGCATTCGAGACGATCTCCGTGCGCTCGCGATCCGCCACCGCCCGGATCGTCGTGGCGGAGCTCTCACCTTGCGCCCGCAGCTGCTCGGCGACCTTCGCGAAGTCCTGCTTCATCTCCTCGTATACGCGGCTCGCCACTTCGTCCGGCAGGTCGATGCTCTGCACCCGAACGTCGATGAGCCGGATGCCGAGCGCCGATACCGCGCGGCTTGCGCCGGCGAGCATGCCGCTCGTAACGGCCGCCCGCTGCGCCGTCACGATCTGCTCGAGCGTGCGCTCGGCGACGACGCTCTTCATCCCGTCCGTCACGATCTCCGAGATGCGCTCGGCGGCATCCTTCTCGCTGCCTCCGGTCGCCTCGTAGTAAGCCGTCGGATTCTCGACCCGCCACTTGATGTAAAAGTCGACGAGGAGGGAGCGGTTGTCGCTCGTGAGGAAGCTTTGCATGGGATTCGATTGCGTGAGGATGCGGCGGTCGAATCTCACGACCTGATCCCACGGCAGCTTCCAGTGCAATCCGGGCCGATAGTCCGTACCCACGATGGCGCCGAACTCGGTGCGGATCGCAAACTCGTTCTCGTTGACGGCGAATAGAGAGGTCAGCGCGGCGAGGAGCACGACCGCGGCGGCGACGAGGATCGGAACGGCGCTCTTCGGCATCAGCGCTCGCCTCGGCTGCGGCCCTCGATCGTCACCGTTTCCGTATCGTTCGGCGCCGGGGTGGCGGAGACGCCCGGCGGCTGGGATTCCTGGCCGGGCGTGCCGGAGGCGCCGTGCTCCAGGAGCTTGTCGAGCGGAAGATAGAGGATGTTGCCGCCCGTGC
>JASHTA010000263.1 GCA_030040795.1 Gammaproteobacteria bacterium
GGCCGTCCGGGTGGGTTGGGTGCACCCGAGAGAGGGTGAAGTATGCTAGATGACCTCAAGAAGGACGCCCAGGCGCGCATGGGCAAGTGCGTGCAGACCTTCCAGGCGGACCTGAAGAAGCTGCGCACGGGGCGCGCCCATCCGAGCCTCATCGAGCATTTGAAGGTGGACTACTACGGCTCGGAGGTGCCGCTGCAGCAGATCGCGAGCATCAACGTCGAGGAGGGGCGCACGCTCGTCGTATCCCCCTGGGAGAAGACGATGGTGCAGGCGATCGAGAAGGCAATCCACAAGTCCGACCTGGGCTTGAATCCGCTCACGGCCGGAACCGTCATCCGCATCACGATGCCCCCGCTCACGGAGGAGCGCCGGCGCGACATCACGAAGGTCCTCCGTCACGACGCGGAGAACGCGCGCGTCGCGGTGCGCAACGTGCGCCGCGAGGTGATGGCGGATGTGAAGGAGATGCAGAAGGAGAAGCTGCTCTCGCAAGACGACGAGCGCCGGGCCGAGACCGAGATCCAGAAGCTCACCGACAAGCACGTCGCCGAGATCGATCAGTCTCTCGCCGCCAAGGAGAAGGAGATCCTGCAGGTTTGAGCGGCGCGGCGCCGCTCAAGCCTCGTTTTCCCCAGGGCCTATGCCTCTGCCCCGCCATATCGCGATCATCATGGATGGCAATGGACGGTGGGCGGCCGCGCGCGGCCTCGCCCGCCACGCCGGCCACGACGCCGGCATCACGGCGGTCCGCGCGTGCGTCGAGGCTTGCATCGCGAAGCGCATCGAGGCGCTCACACTCTTTGCATTCTCGAGCGAGAACTGGCTGCGCCCGGGCGAGGAGGTCGCGAGGCTCATGGGCCTGTTCGGGGACGCGCTCGATCGGGAAATCGCGAACCTGCACGAGAACCGGGTTCGCCTGCGTTTCATCGGCGAACGCGGGCGCCTCACCGTGCGGCTGCAGTCGCGAATCGCGGCGGCCGAAGCGAAGACCGCGGACAACGACGGACTCGCGCTGCAGGTCGCCGTGAGCTACGGAGGCCGCTGGGACATCCTCAAGGCCGTCCAGAGGCTCGCCGCGCAGTGCGCCGAGGGGGCCCTGCAGCCGCGCGAGCTCACGGAAGGACACGTCGAGGCTGCGCTCGAGCTTTCCGGCCTGCCCGATCCGGATCTCTTCATCCGCACGGGCGGCGAGCGGCGCATCAGCAACTTTCTGCTCTGGAATCTCGCCTACACGGAGCTCTACTTCACCGATCGGAACTGGCCGGACTTCGACGCGGCAGCGCTCGATGAGGCGCTCGAGTTCTTTGCCGGGCGCGAGCGGCGCTTCGGACGCCTCGCCGGCGCGGCGCCGCGGAGCACGGTGCGTGCTTAGAACCCGGATCGTCACCGCCGCGATCCTGGTTGCGCTCCTGCTCGCGATCGTCCTGTGGCTTCCTCCCGTTGCGACGCTGGTCGCCTTCACCGCCGTCGTCCTCGCGGGAGCCTGGGAGTGGTCGGCGTTTCTGCGCGGGCCGGCGCCGCTCGTGCGGGTGCTCTACGTCATGGCTATTGCGGCGCTGCTGGCGCTGGTCTGGCGGTGGACGCAGACGCCCGCCGGAACAGCCATCGTGCTCGCGATTGCGGTCGCGTGGTGGCTCATCGCGCTGCTGTGGGTCATCTTTGCGCCGCGCCGCGCCGCTCGCTGGTCCGCCGCCCTCGCGGGAGTGCTTGCCCTGGTGCCGGCCTGGGTCGCGCTCATGCGCTTGAGGCTCGATGTGTCCCGCGGAGCCGAGTGGATGCTGTTCGCGCTGATTCTGGTGTGGGTCGCCGACATCGGCGCCTTTTTCGTGGGCCGGCGCTTCGGCAGAATGCGCCTTGCTCCGGAGGTCTCGCCCGGCAAGACTTGGGAAGGGGCGATCGGCGGCGTAGCCGTGAGCGTGCTCGTGGCGATCGCGGGGAGCGGATGGTTCGGCGTACCGCCGGGTGTCTTCGTGCCCCTGTGCGTGATCACGGTCTGCTTCTCGGTCGTCGGCGATCTGACGGAGAGTCTGTTGAAGCGTTTTGCGGGCATGAAGGACAGCGGCACGCTGTTTCCGGGCCATGGCGGCGTCATGGACCGGATCGACAGCGTCACGGGAGCCGCGCCGGTGCTGCTTTTCGGGCTGCTTGCGCTGGGAGTCGCCACATGATCGGCATCGCGGTACTCGGCTCGACGGGCTCCATCGGCACGAGCACGCTCGATGTGGTCGGCCGCCATCCGGATCGATTCCGCATTGTGGCGCTCGCCGCGCATCGCAACGCCGCGCGGCTCGCCGAGCAGATCCTTCGCTGGCAGCCGGAATACGCGGCGCTCGCCGATGCGCGCTCCATGAAGGAGCTCGAGTCGCTCCTCTCCGGTGCGCGCGTCCGCACGCGGCTGCTCGCCGGTCCGGACGCGCTCGAGGAGATCGCCGGCCTTCCGCAGGTCGATCACGTCATGGCGGCGATCGTCGGGTCCGCGGGATTGCGCTCGACGCTCGCTGCGGCGCACGCGGGCAAGCGCCTGCTGCTCGCCAACAAGGAATCGCTCGTCATGGCCGGGCCGCTCCTCCTGGAGGCGGTGCGCGCCTCGGGCAGCGAGCTGCTGCCGATCGACAGCGAGCACAACGCGATCTTCCAGTGCCTGCCCCGTGGCGCGCGGCCGGGCGCGCCGCCCCCCGGCGTCCGCCGGATACTGCTCACCGCCTCGGGTGGCCCGTTTCTTGACTGGACGGCGGAAGCCATGGCGGGCGCCACGCCGGAGGAGGCCTGCGCCCACCCGAACTGGGTGATGGGACGGAAGATCTCGGTCGATTCGGCGACCCTGATGAACAAGGGTCTGGAGCTCATCGAGGCCTGCTTTCTCTTCGGCCTGCCTCCCGACCGGGTCGAGATTCTCGTGCACCGCCAGAGCATCGTGCATTCCCTGGTCGAATACGTGGATGGCTCCGTGCTCGCGCAGCTCGCCTCGCCGGACATGCGCACGCCGATCGCCTACGCGCTTGCTTGGCCGGACCGAGTGCCGGCCGGAGTGCAGTTCCTCGACCTCGTGCGGGCAGGACGACTGGATTTCTGTGCGCCGGATACCGTTAAATTCAGGTGTCTGGCGCTCGCGCAGGCGGCGGCGCGGGCCGGGGGGCTCCATCCGGTCGCCTTGAACGCCGTCAATGAGGTGGCCGTGCGTGCATTCCTGGATGGTCAATTGAACTTTCCCGATATCGCCGCAGTCATTGAGACGGTGATCACAAAGGTCTCTGGGGGGACGATCGGAAGTCTCGATGATGTGCTTCAGGCCGACGCAGAAGCGCGGAGCCTCGCTGAGATGAGCTGTGGGCGCCGCCGCAACGCATTGCGGACCGCTTAGAGAAGAGCGTGCCGCAGGCCCCGCAAGCTTTTATCAAAGTCTGTCTTCAGAGCTCCTCGATCGGCGGTCCCGAATGATGCGCTATGGGTTGGTGGTGTGCCTTGCGTGGCTCGCGTACTCGACGCTCGCCGTCGGCCAAGATCTCGGCCTCGGTCCGGCGCAGACGCTCAGCGAGGGTAGCGAGGCGAATTTCACCGTGGGCGACATCCGCGTCGAGGGCCTGCAGCGGATCACCGAAGGCGCGGTGTTCAACTACCTGCCGATCAACATCGGCGACAAGCTCGATGCGGGGCGGGTGCGCGAAGCGATCCGCGCCCTGTACAACACCGGCTTCTTCCGCGACGTGCAGATGCGACGGGATGGCAACACGCTGATCGTCGTCGTGCTGGAGCGACCCTCCATCGAGAGCTTCGAGATCACGGGCAACAAGGCGATCAAGACCGAGGATCTTCAGAAGTCTCTGCGCGGCGTCGGGCTCTCGGCCGGCAAGACCTTCAACCGCTCGATCCTCGACCAGGTGACGGGCTACCTCACGGAGCAGTACTTCGGCCAGGGCAAGTACGGCGTGAAGATCGACGCGTCGGTGCAGAACGAGTCCGACAACCGGGTGAAGGTGAAGATCACGATCCAGGAGGGCGACCGCGCGAAGATCCGCGAGATCAACGTCGTCGGCAACCACCAGTACACCGAGAAGGAGATTCTCGCCGACTTCCAGCTGAAGACGCCGAACTGGCTCTCCTGGTACAAGCAGGACGACCGCTACTCGCGCGAGTCGCTTCAGGGGGACATCGAGACGCTGCGCTCGTTCTACATGGATCGCGGCTACGCGAACTTCCAGGTCAACTCGACTCAGGTGCAGATTTCCCCCCAGAAGGATGAGATCTTCATCACCCTCAACGTGACCGAGGGCGTGGTCTACAAGATCTCGAGCGTGAAGCTCGCGGGCACGTTCGTCGTGCCGGAGGCGGAGCTACAGCGGCTCGTGCTGGTGAAGCCGGGGGAGACCTATTCCCGCAAGCTCATCACGGCGAGCCAGGACCTCATCCAGAACCGGCTGGGCGCGGACGGCTATGCGTTCGCGAAGGTCGATCCGGTGCCCACGGCCAATGATCAGACCCATGAGGTGGCGCTCACCTTCTTCGTGGATCCGGGCAATCGCGTTTACGTGCGCAACATCAGCTTCTCGGGTGTCTCGAAGATCAATGACGAGGTGCTCCGGCGGGAGATGCGCCAGCTCGAGGGCGGGTGGCTCTCCAACGCGGCGATCGAGCGCTCCAAGGAGCGCATCCAGCGCCTTCCTTATGTCAAGAAGGTGGATTCAACGACCGACCCGGTGCCGGGCTCGCCCGACCAGGTCGATGTGAACTACAAGCTCGAGGAAGGCCCCGACTCGTCCATCTCCGGTGGCGTCGGGTACTCGCAGCTCTACAAGCTGGTCCTCAACGGCGATTTCACCGATGCGGACTTCCTCGGATCCGGCCAGCGCATCTCCGTGGACCTCTCGGGCGGAGCGTACAACAAGGTCTACTCCATCTCCGAGAGCGACCCCTATGCGACCATCAACAATGTCTCGCGCATCTTCGATTTCAGCTACAGCGACACGAGTCAGTTCATCGCGACCTCCTCGCAGTTCTCCTCCAAGGTCCTGAGAGCCGGGTTGGGATTCAGCTATCCGATCGGCGAGGTGCAGGGCATCAACTTCGGCATGGACGTGCAGGACGCGCAGCTCATCGCGATCGATGAGGACAGCTCCCTGCAGGCCGAGCAATGGGTACAGGAGAACGGCAAATCGTACCGCTACTCCGGAGGCGTGGGATCGGTCTACGACTACACGACCGGCAACTACGTCACGGAGACCGCCGAGGCCTACGGCACGAGGTTCATCGTCCCGGAGATCTCGGGCGGCTGGATCTACGACTCACGCAACAAGACACTGTTCGCCGACCACGGCACGTACGCTCAGATCACGGGGTCGTATACCCTGCCGACGCAGGAAGTGCAGTACTGGAAAGCCAATCTCAACGTGCTTCAGTACGTTCCGCTCATCGGCAAGCTCGCGGCGGACTTCAACCTTCAGCTCGGTTACGGCCAGGGACTCGGCAAGACGACGGCGCTGCCGCCGTTCGCCCTGTACTACGGCGGCGGTCCAGACTCGGTGCGCGGCTTCTATCCCGGCTCGCTCGGGCCGAGGGACCAGTTCGGCAACCCGTACGGCGGCAACGTCAACGTGCTCGCGCGCGCCGAGGTCATCCTGCCCACGCCGGCGAAGTTCCAAGACAGCGCTCGGATCAAGCTGTTCGTGGACGCAGGCAACGTCTTCTCCACCTCCCGATGTCTGACGGACTCGTCGAACGAGCACGTTTGCGGACCGCAGTTCTACGCCCCCCCGTTCGGCTATTCGACGGGCCTGACGATTCCAGGCTCACTCGGTCCGCCCATCAGCTACGCGCCGAGCTTGGGTAACTTGAAGGAGTCGGTCGGGATCGCCGTGGAATGGCTCGCGCCCATGGGATTGTTCCGTTTCAGCTTTGGGGTGCCGCTCAAGACGCGGAGCGAGATAGACGGCGTCACTTGGGGCGACGACGTCGAGCGCTTCCAGTTCGACGTTGGGAACGCTTTCTAGCGCGTCTGGGTGGACTAGCGCGTACCGACGTGCCGGCGCGCGTACCCGGCGCGCGTACCCGGCGTGCACCGATGTGCACCGGCGCGTGCAGGGCGTGCCGGTGCATTTGGGCACGTGGCCGCGCTCCCGCGCTCCCGAGGGCGCAGGTCCTTCCCCCCCCTCGAACTTCAGCTACAATGACCCGAGAAATTTTGGCCGAAGGCCATGACAAGAGGTGGGTGTGGTTAAGTCAGTCGTTTGGGGTGCGGCCGCCGCGTTGATGATCGCGACGGCGCCCGCGTGGGCGGATCTGAAGATCGGCTATGTCAACTACACCGAGCTGCTCCAGAAGGCGCCGCAGGCCAAGCAGATCCAGGAGCAGCTGCGCTCGGAGTTCGAGCCGAAACAGCGCGAGCTCACGCAGCTGCAGCAGTCGCTCAAGACTCGCGCCGACCAATACCAGCGCAACGCCGCCACCATGACGGACGAGCAGCGCCTGCGGGCGCAGAACGATCTGCAGGACAGCGATCGCGATCTGCAACGCCGGCAGAGCGAGCTGCAGGATGACTTCAATACGAGACGCCAGGAAGAGCTCTCTTCCCTGCAGCGCATCCTCGAGGATCAGGTCCGGAGCTACGCCAGGGCGCAAAACTTCGACCTCGTGCTGGCCGACGGCGTGATCTACGCCACCGATGCCATCAACATCACGCCGGCCATCCTCTCGCGTCTGAATCAGGCCGCTGCAAAAACGGGTGCGAGCCCAGGCGGAACGGCGCCCCGCAAGGCAAAGTCGGGCCACTAGCACTCCGCGTGCACCGCGGGCCCGTACCCCGCAAAGGGGGGATGGCATGACGATCTCGCTCGGGGAGCTGGCGGTCCGATTCGGCTGCGAGCTGCGCGGCGATCCCGCCGCGCTCGTCGACAGCGTGGCCACTCTCGGCCAGGCGCACGGTCGCGCGATCTCGTTCCTCGCCGACTCGCGCCACCGGCGCCAGCTCGGGGAGACCCATGCGGCGGCGGTCGTTCTCGATCGGGAGTCCGCGGCCGGCTGTCCGGTCGCGGCCCTGGTCTCGGAGAATCCCCGCGCGACCTACGCTCGTATCGCCTCGGTTCTCTATCCTCAGCAGCGGCCGCCGGCCGGTGTGCATCCCACGGCCGTGATCGGCCCGCAGGTGCACATCGATCCGTCCGCTCACGTCGGTGCGCTCGCGGTCATCGGGCCCCGCACGACCGTCGGGCCCCGCGCAGTGATCGGTGCGCACTGTGTGCTCGACCAGGACGTCTGCGTCGAGGAGGCGGCTTGGCTGGTGGCGCGGGTAACGCTCGGGCGCGGCGTGACGATCGGCGCCCGGTCGCTCGTTCATCCGGGGGCCGTGATCGGCAGCGACGGGTTCGGCTTCGCGCCGGACGCAGGCGCTTGGGTGAAGGTGCCGCAGATCGGAGGCGTTCGGATCGGCTCGGACGTCGAGATCGGCGCAAATACCACCATCGATCGAGGCGCCATCGAGGACACGATTCTCGAGGACGGAGTCAAGCTCGATAACCTGATCCAGATTGGACACAACGTGCGCATCGGCGCCCACACGGCGATCGCCGGCTGCACCGGCATCTCCGGCAGCACCGTCATCGGCCGGCGCTGCATGATCGGCGGGGCGGTCTCGATCGGCGGCTGGCTCTCGATCTGCGATGACGTGGTCATCACCGGAACCACGATGGTGAGCCGTTCGATCACGAGTCCGGGCGTGTACTCCTCCGGCATTCCCCTCGAGGAGGCGCGCAGCTGGCGCAAGCTCGTCGCGCACTTCAAGCGGCTCTCTTCACTTTACGATCGGCTCGCGGCGGTCGAGCGTGCGGTCGGCCGGCGCGCCGGTCCTGCACGGGGTGCTCACGATGACTGAAACGACGCAGATGGACATTCTCGCCATTCTCAAGCAGCTGCCTCATCGCTACCCGTTCCTGCTCGTCGATCGAGTGCTCGAGCTGCACCCCGGCGAGAGCATCCGCGCGCTGAAGAACGTCACGTTCAACGAGCCGTTCTTCTCCGGCCATTTCCCCGGACGCCCGGTGATGCCGGGAGTGCTCATCGTCGAAGCGCTGGCCCAGGCCGCAGGCATTCTCGCGTTCGTGACCGGACGCGTGATCCCCGACGAGAACACCAAGTTCTACTTCGCCGGCATCGACAAAGCCCGCTTCCGCAAGCCCGTGATGCCCGGAGACCAGCTCATCCTCACGGCACGCGTCGAGCGGGCCCTGAAGGGCATCTGGCGCTTCTCGGCGACGGCTTACGTCGGCACGGACGAGGTGGCGAGCGCGGAAATGATGCTGGTGCCGGAGGCCTCGCGGTGATCGACCCGCAGGCGGTCGTCTCGCCGCAGGCGCGGCTCGCATCGGATGTCACCGTCGGGCCCTTCTCGGTCATCGGGCCGGACGTTGAGATCGGGCCTCGAACCGTCGTAGGTCCCCACGCGGTCATCAACGGGCCGACGATCCTCGGTGCGGACAACCGCGTCTTCCAGTTCGCCTCGCTCGGCGATGCGCCACAGGACATGAAGTATCGGGGCGAGCCGACGCGGCTCGAGATCGGCGACCGCAACGTGTTTCGCGAGAGCTGCACGGTCAACCGCGGCACCAGCCACGGCCAGGGCGTCACCCGCATCGGTAGCGACAACCTGTTCATGGCGTTCTCGCACGTGGCGCACGATTGCCGGATCGGCGACAGGACGGTGTTCGCCAACTGCGCCTCGCTCGCCGGCCACGTGGAGATCGGCGACTGGGCCATCCTCGGGGGGCTCACGGCGGTGCACCAATTCGCCAAGATCGGTGCGCACGCGTTCCTCGGCGGCGGCTCGATCGTCAGCCGGGACGTGCCGCCCTACATCATGGTCGCAGGCAACCCTGCCGTGCCGCACGGCGTGAACTCCGAGGGGTTGAGGCGCCGCGGCTTCACCGCCGAGCAGATCCGCCACATCCAAAGCGCCTACCGTATCCTCTACCGGATGGAGCTCAGGCTCGAGGACGCGGTCGAGCGCTTGGCCGAGCTCGCCCGTGAGCAGCCGGAGCTCGCGCTGCTCGTCGAGTTCATCGGCCGCTCCACCCGCAGCCTCACCCGCTGACCCGGGCGCGCGGCGCTGAGCGGCGCGAGTGGAAGCCTCTCCCCCTCTCCTGCGGCTGGGCCTCGTCGCCGGGGAGTCCTCGGGCGATCAGCTCGGCGCCGCACTGATTCGG
>JASHTA010000264.1 GCA_030040795.1 Gammaproteobacteria bacterium
GCAGTCTACATCGGCGGCTTGCCGGAAACGCATACATCAGCCCTTGGCTGAGTCCAGAGCTCCACTTCCGTTTGCGTCCGGCCGCACGCTCGGTTACGAAATAAGCATACGCGTAATACAATTTTTGCGATTGTAATTCCCTGTTACATACCCACACTCGACAGCAAAATGGTGATGCCAACGGAATCGCCGAGCAGCTCGATCAGATCAAGCGCGGCGGTGTGGAGAGGAGCAGCTTTGCTGCGTGGGATTCCGGCGCCGGGGCGTCAATTGGCCGCATTCCATAGGCGACTCTTTCCGGAACTTTGCAAAATTTTACATTTCAGTCGGGCCACGCGCAGATGAAGAATTCAGACAGCACGCAGTTATCCCTTCCGGATCAGGGGAATGAGAGTGCCTGCATGAACATTAGTTCCCACGAAAAGCACGCGGTGCTCGAGAGGTGCCCGGCGCGCACAGTGCCTATCGGCCGGAATAGTCTGCTATCCGTGTGATCGGAACGGATCTGATTATTTGATCGGAGCGCCGAGATTTGAACTCGGGACCCCTTGCACCCCATGCAAGTGCGCTACCAGACTGCGCCACGCTCCGACCCGATTTTTCTTTTCGTTCGCGCTGGCGCCCACTGAGCGGACACCGCGCCTCCACGCCGCCCATGATAACCGTTCCGGAACCGGAGTGGCGCCCCGAGAGCTACCGGGTATTTACCGGGACTCACCGGGACTCACCGGAGACTACCGGCCACACCGCGGGACCACCGCTGCGCTTGCGCCGTCGGCCCCGCCAGCACCCCTTGTACCCGTAGCACGGGCGTCGTTATGGCACGCCACCCGCCGCGTCCGAAGTGGGCCCGAGGTCGGATGTGACGAGATTCGGCACGTAATTGCAGGGCAGGTTCACATTGCGATAGCCGCCCTGCAGGGTGACGCGATCTCCCGGAAACACCTTCATGTCGTGGGGCACGACGAATACGTCGTACCGCCCGTTCGGCATTCGCACCACCACCCGCGGGTTGGTGAGATAGGCCGGATCGATGAGCCCGCCCTTGCGAGCTTCGCTCTGCCGCGTATGCACCAGGGCGGCCGCACGATCTTCCAGCGACACGACGGTACCGCTACCGAAAAATACCGGCGAGGGTGCCTGAATCAGTAGGCAGGCCTGGGATGACTCCTTGCTTCCCGCACTGGGTACGCCGGCCTGTCCTGGGGCGGCCTGCGCAGACTCCGGCGGCACGGTCGCTGCGTTCGGGCCTGCGGACCTCAACGCAAATGGCAACGCCACCGCGGCCGCAGTCAGCAAGATGGCACTCACGATGAGCCTGCGCCACGCCGGTGCCTTCGTCCATAGGCTCGGCTCCGGCGCAGTATCGGCAGACGGCTCCCACATGGCTAGCGGCTTGGCGGCGCGGGCCCTACGTCCACGGAAATGAGCGGCGGTACGTAGGTGCACGGCAGATTCAAGTTTCGGTACGCGTCCTGTACCCTCACCCGATCTCCTATATGGACCGGTATGCTCTTGGGCTCGAGGAAGACCTCTGTCTTCCCGTCGGGCAGCCGGACCGCGACGCGCGGATTGTCAATGTAATCCGGCTCGATCTGTCCACCCCACCGCTGCTCTGTCTTCTTGATCCGAGCGTATGAGATGGAGGGGTTCTCGAAGCCGACAACAACGCCCGCGTTGAATATGGTCGGCGCGGACGGCAGCGCCAGTGAGCAAACCTGCGAGGCTTGCAGGTGTGCGGCAGGCGATCGAGCCGGAGCCACGGCGTCCGGCATGGCAGTTCCGACTGCGAAAGGCACGGCCACCGCAGCCGCCGTAAGCACGACCGCCGTGATGACGAGATTGCGCCACGCGGGCGCCGCGTCCCATAGGCTCCGTGGCCGCGATGCGGCCTCAGCTGAAGCCTCAAGCATGTGGCTCGCTCGGCGCGGCGATCTTGGCGTGCACGCCGCCTTCGCTCTGGACCAGGATCACCGATCGTGCGCCCTTTTCCTTCGCGGCGATCAGGGAGTCGGCAATAGCTTCCTCGATGGCTCTCGTGAGGTCACGGGAAGACGCCGCGGCGCCCATCTTCTTCTGCCGCGTCATCAGATCGAAGAGCAATTGCGGATCGATGCCGCCTTGGGCCACGGTCAGTCCGTAGCCCGCGATCATGCGCTCGATCTCGAGCGCCGCGACGCGTGCGATATCGAGACCCGAGAGCGGCTCGAACACGAAGATGCGGTCGATCCGGTTGAGCACCTCGGGCGCGAAGCCGACCGCGCGCAACGCTTCGACGGCGCCGCGGCGCAGCCCGTCCGGATCGTTCGCATACTGGCGGCTGAGGTCCACGAGGATATCCACCGCCGCATTGGACGTGAGCACGAAGATGGCGCGCGTCGTCGAAATCTGCTTGCCATCCGATTTCTCGGTGATGAATCCATCGTTCCACGCGGTGAGAAAATTCTTGTGCACATCACCGTGCGCCTTCTCGATCTCATCGAGCATCACCACGGCGTCAGGCACATCGCGCAGCCCCTGGGTGAGCTTGCCGTACTCTTGAGAGCCGACGTAGCCCTTGCCCGCGCCGAACAGGGACGTCGCCGCAAACGCGCCGGAGGAGAACTGCGTCATATCGAAGTGCAGGAGCTTGCGGCCCAGCGCCTCGGCGAGCACCTTGCCGAGCCAGGTCTTGCCCGCACCCGCGGGCCCGGCGAACAGAAACACGCCGACCGGCTTGCCGCGCTGTTTCAGAGCGAGGCGCCTGCGGATCTGCGCCGCAAGGTCGTCGCAGATGCGGTCCTGTCCGACCACTTGCGCCTTCAGCTTCGATGCGAGCGCCTCGGCGTCGACGAAGATCGACTCGACCTCCTGGCTCATGCGCCGCTCGAGTTCCGCCCGATTGGTCAGCCGGTCGAGGATGTCCATGAGCCACCTCCGCTCAGTGAGGAAGCGAGGCAGGCGATCCGCCCGGCGCAGCGCGCCGAGCAGTACGAGCAGCCAGGCAAGCGCCGCGAGTCCCGCGAGCACGCCGCTCAACAGCATGCCGTGCCGGGCGAGCCAGCCGACGAGGCCGATCCTGCGAAGAAATCCGGAGAACGTCTGAGCGAGCGTGACCACGCTCGCAATGCCCACCGCCACCCACACGTAGGGCAGCATCCGGTTCAGAAAGGAAGTCATGGCGTCCGCCGCAGACCTGCTCTCCTGAGCCTAGCATCTCGAGCCTACCGCCGTAGAATCTTCAGGATTTCCTCGAGCTCCGTGCGGACTTGGCGCACGATTTGTTGGCTCTGCGTGGTATCGCTGCGCGCTTCCTCGCCGGCGAGCTTGTTGCGCGCGCCGCCGATGGTGAAGCCCTGCTCGTAGAGCAGGCTGCGGATCTGCCGGATGACGATCACGTCCTGGCGCTGGTAGTAGCGCCGGTTGCCGCGCCGCTTGACGGGCTTCAGCTGCGGAAATTCCTGCTCCCAGTAGCGCAGCACGTGCGGCTTCACGCCGCACAGCTCGCTCACCTCACCGATGGTGAAGTAGCGCTTTCCCGGGATCGGCGGGAGGGTATCGTTATTCTTTGTCTCCAACATATGCTTCGACCCGCGCCTTGAGTTTCTGTCCCGGGCGGAATGTCACCACGCGCCGGGCGCTGATTGGAATCTCCTCGCCGGTTTTCGGGTTGCGGCCGGGGCGCTGGTTCTTGTCGCGCAGATCGAAGTTGCCGAAGCCGGAGAGCTTCACCTGCTCTCCGTTCGACAGTGCAGCGCGCACCTCTTCGAAGAACAGGTCGACGAGCTCGCGCGCCTCGCGCTTGTTGAGACCCAGCTGGTTGAACAGCGCTTCCGCCATTTCAGCCTTCGTCAGAGCTGCCATAGCTGTCATTCTCGTATTCTCGCGCCGAGCCCGGCGCACAAGTCCGCAATGACGGACGCCACCGCCCGGTCCACGTCCTCGTCCGTAAGAGTGCGAGAAAATTCTTGAAAAATCAAGCCTAAAGCGACGCTCTTTCTACCTTGTTCTACGCCGCTTCCCCGGTACACGTCGAAAAGGCGCACCTCCCGCAGCAAGCTCGACGCCGCCAAGGTTACACGGTCGCGCAGGGCACTTAAAGTCACCGCCTCGTCCACGACGACCGCGATGTCGCGGCGGACCTGTGGAAAGCGGGAAATCTCCTGCGCACGAGTGCGCTCCATGCGCAGCGCGGCGCGAAAATCGAGCTCGAAGAGAATGGGGGATGAGGCGAATCCCCTCTCACGCGTGAGGCTCGGGTGCAGCTCGCCGATCCAACCGACGAGCTCGGCCGGCGCCCGCTGCGCGCCGGGCGCTGCGCCCGCGCTGCGGCGCAGGATGCGTGCGGCCCGACCCGGATGCAGGCAGGAGAGCGCCGCGGCCTCGAAGACGAATGCGCCCGGATCTCCCGTCCCCTCCAGAAGCGATTCCACGTCGCCCTTCACGTCGAAGAAATCGACGCCGCCACGGGCCTCCGCCGGACTCCCCCACTGCTCGGGCAGGCGCGGGCCCAGAGCAAGGCCGGCCAGCGAGTCGATCTCCTCGAGCTTGCCGTGATCCACGGCAAAGCGCGCGCCCCGCTCGAAGAGCCGGATGCGGTCCTGCTGCCGCCGCTGATTCTCGAGCGCCGCGTGCAGCAGGCCGGGCCACAGCGACACTCGCATGACGGAGAGGTCGCTCGCGATGGGATTTGCGAGCGCGAGGGCCTCACGGTCCGGAAACAGCCGGGACTGCAAGCTCGGATCGACGAACGCGTACGTAATCGCCTCGTGATAGCCACGTGCAGCGAGGCTCTCGAGCACACGGCTCTCCTGAGGCCGCTCCTCGGGTAACGAGGCGAAGCGTTGGGCCGTCTGCGCATCCCGCTCGGTGAAGGCTCCGTAACCTTCGATACGCGCGATTTCCTCGATCAGATCCGCCTCGATCGCGATGTCGAAGCGATGCGAGGGCGGGGTAATCGCCCAGCCTTCGGTCGTCCGCGCCACGCTCATCTGCAACGAGCCGAAGATCGCCTCGATTCTTGCCGGGTCGACCGGAGCCCCGAGGACCCGCGCGACCTGGGAACGGCGCAACCGAACCGGAAGTCGCCGAGGCAGGTATTCCGCGGCCTGCGTGACGACCAGGGCTCCGGGCGAGCCCCCCGCGATCGAATAGATGAGCTCCGTGGCGCGCTCCATGGCGCGCTCCTGATGGCCCGGGTCGACGCCACGCTCGAAACGCTGGCTGGCGTCGGACTGGACGCCGAGCCGCCGTGCCCGGCCGGCAATCGCCTCCGGTGAGAAATAGGCGACCTCCAGAAACAGATCCACCGTGCTGGCGCTCACGGCGCTGCGCTCGCCGCCCATGATGCCGGCGATTCCCACAGCGCCCTCGCCGTCCGCAATGACGAGCACGTCGGGGTCGAGCGTCACGCGCCGGCCATCGAGCAGCTGCACGGATTCGCCGGCAGTCGCCATGCGCACGCGGATCTCCCCTTTCAGCCGTGCCACATCGTACGCATGCAGCGGCTGTCCGAGCTCCAGCATCACGTAATTCGTGACATCGACGATCGGACTGATCGATCGCATCCCGGCGCGACGCAGCCTCTCGCGCATCCACTCGGGAGTGGCGGCACGATTGTTCACGCCGCGAATGACGCGACCGACAAATTTGGGGCACGCCGCAGGCGCATCGAGGCCAACGCCGATCCGATCGGCGTGACGCGCTTCGACGGGCTCGAGCCGCGGCCCCGCGAGCGGCTGGCCGCTGAGCGCCGCCACTTCGCGCGCGATGCCGAGGACGGAGAGGGCATCGCCCCGGTTCGGCGTGACGTTGAGCTCGAGCACCGAGTCATCGAGCGCGAGATACTCGCGCAGGGATGTGCCGACCGGCGCATCCGGCGGCAGCTCGAGGATCCCCGCGCTGCTCTCCGCAAGTCCGAGCTCGCGCGCCGAGCACAGCATGCCCTGCGATTCGACGCCTCGCAGCTTCGCGGCCTTGATCCTCACCTCGCCCGGCAGCACGGCGCCGACCCTCGCAAGCGCCGTACGCAAACCGGCGCGGGCGTTGCCCGCACCGCACACGATCTGCAGGGGCTCACCCGGGCTCGAGCCCTTCCCCGTGCGGGCGCCCGTGTCCGGGCCCGCCGCGACACGGCAGACGCGCAGCTTGTCCGCCTGAGGGTGCGGGACGGCCTCAAGAATCTCGGCCACGACAACGCCCGAGAACGGCGGCGCCGCCGGCTCGAGCGCCTCCAGCTCGAATCCCGCCATGGTCAGCCGCTCGCCGAGCTCCGATGCATCCCACGGCACCGGCACCCACTCGCGCAGCCACTGGAAGGGAACTCGCATGACTCCTCAGAATGTCGCGAACTGCTTGAGGAACCGCAGATCGTTCTCGAAGAAAAGCCTCAGGTCGCCGACCCCGTACCGAAGCATGGCCAACCGGTCGATGCCCGCACCGAAGGCATAGCCCGTGAAGCGCTCGGCATCGATACCGCCGGCCGCCAGCACGTTGGGATGCACCATGCCGCACCCGGCGACCTCGATCCACCCGGTCTGTTTGCAGACCCGGCAGCCTTTGCCGAGGCAGAACACGCACGACATGTCCACCTCGGCGGAGGGCTCGGTGAAAGGGAAGTACGAGGGCCGCAGCCGCATGCCGAGCGAACGCTCGAAGAAGGCCTCGACGAAGCCATGCAGGATCGCCTTGAGGTTCGCAAAGGTCACCTGCTCCCCCACGACGAGTCCTTCGAGATTGTGGAACATCGGCGAGTGAGTCGGATCCGAGTCGCACCGATAAACCCGGCCGGGCGCGATGATCGCGAGCGGTGCACCGCGTGCGCGCATCGCGCGGATCTGCACCGGCGAGGTGTGAGTGCGCAGCAGCCTGCCGTCCGCGAAGTAAAACGTATCGTG
>JASHTA010000027.1 GCA_030040795.1 Gammaproteobacteria bacterium
CGCACGATGTCCGACTCCGCCGATGAGAACTCGGTGGACGACTTTCCCCGATTCATACGGGAGGTCGCGCGACACTACTCCCTTGGCATACTCGAGCGGTTCGCGCGCGAGCTGTGAGCATCGCGGCGGCCCGTTGGGCCTGCCGCCTGGAATGGAGTGCACGATCGATGGAATACACTCGCCTCGGAGCGGCCGGATTGAAGGTGTCGCGGATCGCGCTCGGTTGCATGAGCTTCGGGTCGCGCGAGCGGGAGGCTTTTCGCTGGACACTGGATGAGGAGCGCGCGCGGCCCGTCTTTCGCCTGGCGCTCGAGTGCGGCATCAATCTGTTCGACACGGCGGATGCCTACTCGCGCGGAGCGAGCGAGATCATCGTCGGAAAGCTGCTGAAGGAGATGGCTCGGCGCGACGAGGTGGTCATCGCGACGAAGGTCTTCGCGACCATGGGACCGGGGCCCAACGACCGCGGGCTGTCGCGCAAGCACGTGATGGCGTCGATCGACGCCAGTCTCGCGCGGCTCCAGACCGATTACGTCGATCTCTATCAAATCCATCGGTTCGATGAGGAAGTGCCGATCGAGGAGACTCTCGGCGCGCTCGACGATGTGGTGCGGGCGGGCAAAGCGCTCTATATCGGCGCCAGCACGATGCATGCGTGGCAGTTTGCCCGCATGCTTGCCGCGAGCGAGCGGCATGGCTGGAAGCGCTTCGTCTCGATGCAGCTGCAATACAATCCGGTGTACCGCGAGGAGGAGCGCGAGATGATGCCCCTCTGCGCCGCGGAGGGAATCGGGCTTCTCGGCTGGTCGCCGCTCGCGGGCGGCTTCCTCGCACACGGCCACGCGACGCCGGAGGAAGGGACGACCGAGCGCGGACGTACGCCATCGCCTCTCGGCACTCCCCATGACCGGGCGCCGGACCGGAAGATCTATCAGGTCGTCTGCGGCCTCGCGAGGGCGCGCGGCATCTCGAACGCCGAGATCGTCCATGCCTGGTACCGAACCAAGGGGCTCTCCTCCTCGCTCATCGGCGCGACGAAACTGAGTCATCTCGAGCAGGCGGTCGCCTCACTCGGCACGACGCTCACGGAAGAGGAGATTGCGGCAATCGAGCGGCCGTACGAGCCGCAAGCGGTCTACGGGCACCGGGTGAAGCCGCACTGAGGGTTGGCGATAATGGCTCCATGAGCCCGCCGGAACCGAGCGAGGGTGACGCTCCCGATTCGCGCCGCCGCGCGGCGATCGGGCTGCTTGTCGTGCTGCTGCTGGTCGTCGCGGGACTGTTTCTCGCGCACGTGCTGCGCAAGTCGGCGCAGCTCCAGGACTGCGTGATGTCCGGACGCACGAACTGCGAGCCGATCGATGCGGACTCCGCGCGCTGACGAGCGCTGACGAGCGTTGCCTCAGCGCTGAGGCAGCGCGAAGACCCAGAGCGTGGCGCCGTGCTCCGGCGGGTTCTGGATCTCCGGCACGAGCACCGCGAAGGTCCCCGCCTCGGAGCCGCCGCGGCTCACCACCACCGCGATGTACTGCCTGCCATCAACGCTGTAGGAGATCGGGCAGGCGCCGGGCACGTCATCGAGGCGGATCTGCCAGAGCGTCCGGCCTGTCGCACCGTCGTACGCCTTGAGATAGCGATCGAGCGCGCCGGCGAAGACCAGTCCGCCCGCGGTTGCGAGCGTACAGGTCGTCTCCGGAGCTCGCTGGCGGTCGATCCAGACCGGCTTGCGGGTTGCCAGATCGAGAGCCTCGACACGGCCGAACTTCCCGTCGCTGTCCGGCCGCGCGCGGATGTACCAGTTCACGCCCGAGCTCAAGTTGCCGCGCTCGCCTCGTGGAGCGGGGATGAGGTCCATGCACGACTCGACCATTGGAACGTAGACGGTCCGCGTCGCGTCGTCGTAGGAGCCCGCGATCCAGTTGCGGCCGCCGCCCGGGTGCGGGCAGATCGTATGGGGCTTGCCGTCACCCACCACGACTTCCGGGTTGATCTTCTTCTCGCCGGTGCGAGGGTCGATCGAGGCGACGACATTCTGGATGCCGAGGTCCTGAGAGAAGATGTACCGGCCCGTCGCAGCGTCCATGCCTTCATAGATGCCCATCTTGCCGGAGGTCACGACGAGCTTGCGCGTCGCGCCTCTCACGGGCAGCTCGATCAGCTGCTGCTCGAAGGCCCAGTCGAGATCCCACTGATCGTTGTGCACGTGCTGGAAGTGCCACGCGAGCTTGCCGGTCGCAGGGTCGATCGCGAGGGTCGAGTCCGTATAAAGGCCATCGTTGGTCACGCCCGGCTCGCCGATGGGGTGCAGAAGCGGCCCGGTATCGTAGGTCTGGCCCACGCCGAAATAGGCGAGATGCAGCTGCGGGTCGTAGCTTCCCGCCGTCCAGACCGATGCGCCGCTGCGCTTGTCGAGCGGCAATCCGTTCCAGCTGTTGCCGCCGGGCTCGCCGGGACGGGCGATCGTGTGGAACCGCCACAGCTCGCGCCCTGTTTTGAAGTCGAGCCCCTCGATCCATGCGCCGCCCGGCGACTGGCCCGTGACGCCCTGCATCACCACACCCTGCGCGACGAGCGGGCCGCCGGTGACTTGCCAGCTCTTCGTATAGTCGGCGACGGCGGTGTCCCAGAGCACGGTGCCCGTCCGAGCGTCGAGCGCAACGACGTGGTCGTCGGAGGTGGGGACGAGCAGCGTATCTTCGTAGATCGCGAGGTTCCGCTTGACGGACAGACGCGCATCGCTCGGCAGGCGGCGCGAGTACTGCCAGAGCAGATTGCCCGTCTTCGCATCGAGTGCCTGCACGATGTCGCCGTAGCTGCCGACGAAGAGGACTCCGTCGTGCTCGAGCGGCGTGGTCTCATTCGGGCCGGCCGGAATGGACCAAGTCCACGCCACGCGCAGATCACTCACGTTGTGCTGGGTGATCTCCCGGAGCGGGCTGAATCCGTGATCGTCGTAGGTGCGCCGCCAGAGCAGCCAGTCGCCGGGCGCCGGGTGCCGCAGCATCGCATCGGTCACCGGCGTCATGTGGTTGAGCGGATTCGCGAGCGTGACGAGCGGCATCGGCGGCGCGAGCGGCGAGAGCGGCATGAACGGCGGCGCCGGCGCGACGGGGCCGTAAGGGATCGTGAGGGCCGCAAGCCGTACGGGGTCCGTGGGCAGGCTGGCGCGGCCCGCCGGGATGCCGTTCACCTGCACGATGTAGGCGACGAGCTGTGCAACCGTCTCGGGCGTGAGAGATCCCGGCTTCGACGGGGGCATGCGCGTGCGAATGTACGTGAAGAGCGCCGCCGCGGACTTGCCGCTCCAGTCCTGGCTGAAGCGGTTGCCATTGAGAGGGCCCGCGAACTCGCTGCCGCTCAGATTCTGGCCGTGGCAGCTGCCGCACGTTGCAGCGTAGGCCGCCCTACCCTGCACGGCCTGGGCCGCTGTGAATGTGGCAGGCGGTCCGCGATGGCCCCGCGAGGGACGGCGCGCGACGGTGGGCGCAGCCACGGCAAGACTTGCCGCGAGAGTGGTCAGGAGGATTCCGACGGCGGCCGAGCGGGGTGACAGGATGCTCATGGCGCCGCTACCGATCCGTCGCCCGCCTCGGCAGGCGCGGCAGATACTTCATGGTCTTCAGCTTCTCCATGTACTCCGGATACAGGGTCTCCGCGCCACCGAGGGCGGCCTGCGGGGGCACGTGGTAGCGAGCCGCGAACTCGGTCAGATACGGGTTGTGGCCCGGCAGGTATGCCGGCACGACATCCGCGGGCCGATCGATCTCATCCACCGGCGTGCAGGGCCACGGAGCCATTTGCGATGACGGATCGTAGTGAAAGTCGACCGTCCGGATGAAGGGTTCCGCCAAGTAGACCGGGTCGTAGGTGATGACGGCAACCGTCAGGTAGTCGCCGTGCCGCATGAGATGGGCGCTCGCCGTGGCGAGGTCGCTCCGCGGAACGCCGTTGAGACCGAGCCAGTCCTCTTTCAAATGCGTCGTTCGGATGACGAGCGTGTCGCCCTCCCAGTGGCCCACCGAGAAACCCTGCCAGGTATGGCGAGCGTAGGGCGGAGGCTGCGGCCGGCCGTCCATCCAGATCGTCTGCTCCGCGCCGTACGCGGAAAGGTGGGTGTGATAGGCGATGACCTTCTGGGTGGCCCGGTCCACGTCCACCCAGATTCTGAGATTCGACGGGCCGCGCCATCCGTAGTCCGAAGAGTGCTGCCTGCACTGGTTCTGCGGCAGCTCGACGATCTCCGCGCTCCAGCTCTCGGCGCGCAGCAGCCCCGCGGCGTTCAGGGGGATCCCGAGGTAATCGCCGATCTCGCCACCGGCGATGCGCTCCGGCATGTCCTCGTCGAATATGGGGGCCCAGTTGCCGGTCGGGTCGTCCTGAGCGAGCGACACGCGCCACGCGAGGGCCAGGGACAGCAATGCGATCGAGGAGACGACGATCCGGCCTCGAGTGACCTTGCGCATGGCACGCTCCCCCTCGCGAGAAGGCTGGGCGGATGACCCAGCCGAGCTGGAGTCACTTTTTACCACAAGGGGCGGCCGCGGCGCAGCACGGCGTGGCCGCAGGGCGTGGCTTGCGATGCGTGGATACGGGGCGTGACCGCAGAACGTGACGATAGGGCCGCGAGACGCAATCGCCAACGGACGGCGGCTGTGGCAGCATTTCGAGCTGAAACTGGAGCAGGGTCACGCCTTGCGTCGTTCTCTCGTCATGGCCGGCAATCGGCATGTGCCTCGATCTCAGGATGCCGAATGACCCCGACCGTGCAGTGGAGGGTCCGGTGCGCGGCGGCACTCGTATGTCCGGTCTTCGGGGGCATGCTCGGCGTGGGCGCGCTCCTCTGCGACGCGCCGGCCGCGCGGGCGGCCGAGCCGCAGCCTTATCGCCTGCAGTTCGTCTCGACCGGGCGTGGCGATCTCGACTCGACGATCAAGGCAACGTCCCAGTTGCAGGCTTTGCGCTCGTCCGCCCCGGTCAATCCCTTTGGACTCATCGCCCGCGCGCGAGGTGATGTCGATCGCTTGAACACCGTGCTCGAGAGCTTCGGCTACTACGAGGGTGCGGTGAACATCACGATCGACGGCCTGGCGCTCGATGCACCGAGCCTCGGCGAGACGCTGACAGCGCTCCCGAAGGACAAGGACGCGCAAATCAAGATCGCGATTTCGGCCGGACCTCTCTTTCACGTGGGCCGCATCGACATCGATGGCACGCTGCCGTCCGGAGTCCAGATCGATCTCGCTCCCGGGGCGCCTGCGGTCGCATCCGTCGTCCTGGCGGCCGGCGAGCAATTGCAGACGACGCTCCAGAACCACGGCTATGCATTCGCGACGGTCGAGCCGCCCGTCGCCCGCGAGGATCCTGAGAAGCTCGTGCTCGATCTCACGTTCCACGTTGCGGCGGGCCAGCACGTCGCAGTCGGCGAGATCCGCTTCCAGGGTCTCGTGCGGATGCACGAATCCCTGCTGCGCAAGCGCCTTCTGCTGCACACCGGCGAGCCTTACGACGCTGCGAATGTCGAGAAGGCCCGCAAGGATCTGCTGAACCTCGGGGTGTTCTCCTCCGTCACGGTGCGGCTCGGCAACGAGCCCGACAGCCTCGGCCGAGTGTCCGTCACCTTCGTGGTGCGGGAGCGCCCGCGCCACGCGGTCAGCCTCACCGGTTCTTACTCGAGCGATCTCGGCGTGAGCGGCGGCGTCACGTGGAGCGACCGGAACATCTTCGGCAACGCCGAGGAGCTCGATCTTTCCGGCACGATGATCGATCTCGGCGGCACGACGGCGGTCGGGCTCGGCTACGAAACGAGCGCCAAGTACATCCTTCCCGATTTCGGTCACCGCGACCAGTCGCTCCAATTCGCGGTGAGCGCCATCAAGCAGGACCTGCAGGCCTACGATCAGACGGCCGAGACCGCCGGGGTGACGCTGAGCCGCAAGATATCGAGCGTCTGGGCCGCCAGCATCGGGGCCTCCGCCGAGACGGAGCAAATCATCCAGGGAGGCTGCATCGGGAGTCTCGCGTATTCGATTGCCACGGCCGCGAGCTGTGCGAGCGGCAGCACCGTCGCGCTGACGCCGCTCGGACAACACTACACTCTCGTCGGACTGCCGCTCAGCGTGTCCTACGATTCCACCGATCTCGCCTCCCCGCTCGACGATCCGATCCACGGGACACGGGGCGCACTCACGATCGCGCCGACGCGCTCACTGGGACAGCCCATTGCTACCTTCCTCATCGAGACGGCCAGCGTCTCGCATTACGTCGACTTTCACGACCTGCTCGGAACCGCTCCGGGGCGTACCGTACTCGCGATGCGAGTGATGGCCGGACTTGCGATAGGGGCCGGCGAGTTCAGTCTGCCGCCCGACCAGCGCTTCTACGCTGGCGGCAGCGGTACGGTGCGAGGGTATAACTATCAGTCGGTCGGACCGCAATTCACCTCGCCGGGCGGTAACCCGATCGGCGGCACGAGCATGACGGCAGTCAATTTCGAGCTGCGTCAGCGGATCGCCACCAATTTCGGCGCGGCCCTCTTTGTCGATGGCGGCGGAGTGAGCGAAAGCCAGAGCCTGGTGCCGGTCAGCACTGGGGCACATTGCGTGGGACCGCCCGCGCTCGGCGTCGCGCCTCCGACAGTCTCGCAAAGCGGCGTGTTCTGTCTCGGCGTGGGCGCGGGCCTGCGCTACTACACGCCGATCGGGCCGATCCGCGTGGACTTCGCCATGCCGACGGTGCGCCGCGAGGACGATGGACGCTTCGAGGTTTACATCGGCTTGGGACAGGCGTTCTGATGCGCCGGGCACTGCGAATCGCCGCGTGGAGCCTCGGTGCCGTCGTGCTCCTCGCGATAGGGCTCATCGCGGCCGTCCTGATCGCGGGCAACACCGCGGGGGGCCGAACGCTCATCGAGCGCATCACCGCGCAGCTCACGAGAGGCGATGTGCGGCTCTCCGGGCTCACCGGGTCTTTCCCCTCGCAAATCGATGTCGGCCAGCTGCAGTTGAGCGACTACGAAGGTGTATGGCTGACCGCGGATCGCATCTCGCTCCACTGGTCGCCGCTCGACTTTATCGCCTGGCATATCAAGGTCGAGAGGGTGCATGCGGCCCGGGTCGACATGATGCGACTTCCCATGAGCCGCTCCGCCTCTCAGGAGGGTGAGCGTGGGGGCGGCGGCGCGAAGCTGCCGAAAATCGATGTCGGCCAGCTCGCGGTCGATGCGCTGGTGCTCGAGCCGCGGCTCGTAGGCAGGAGAGCCTCGCTGTCGATGCGCGGCAGCGGCCATCTCGAATCCCTGGAGGATGCCCGCATGAACTTCGTGGTGCGCCGGCTGGACGGCAACGGCGACTACGAGGTGCAGCTCGCCTTTGACCGGACACGCATGGACGGGAGTTTGAAGCTCGAGGAGCCGGCGGGCGGTCCGCTCGAGCACCTCGCGCAGTTGCCGGGCCTCGGAGCGCTCGAGGTCACCGCAAGCCTCGCGGGGCCGCGCACCGCGGAGAGGATCCAGCTCGACGGGCGCGCCGGAGGCCTGCATGCGAGCGTGAGCGGAACGCTCGATCTGCCCGGGCGCTCGGCGGTGCTCGCCTACTCGCTCGCTTCGCCGCAGGTGGCGCCGCGGCCTGGGCTCGCCTGGCAGCGCCTCGACTTGCAGGGAAGCTGGACCGGCTCGCTCCGCGCACCACGCGCAACGGGACATCTCGCGATCGATGCGCTGCAGCTGCCGCAGGGTGCGCGGCTCGCGAGCCTCACTGCGGATCTTTCCGCCTCGGCCGGACTGATGACCGTGGATGCCACGGCCGGAGGGCTCGACCTGCCGAGCGTGCCGCCGCAGCTGCTTCAGGCCTCGCCGCTGCACTTGAAAGGCACTCTGCATCTCGACGATCCCGGACGGCCGCTCGAGCTCACCCTCGACCAGCGGCTGTTCTCGCTCAGCGTTCAGGCCGTGACGGCCGGTACGCGGAGCGCGACGTTCGGGCTCACACTGCCCGACGTGGCACCGTTCGCGGCGCTCGCGAAACAGAAGGAGGTCCGCGGCAGAGCGACCTTCTCCGGAAAGGTCGCGGAGACCTCCGCGGCGATTCGGGTCGATGTGGGTGGAACCGCCGCGTTCACCGCGCCGAGCATCTGGGCCGGACTGCTCGGACGCGCCACGCGCTTGCAGCTCGGCGCGACCCTCACGGATCGGAGCATCAACGTCGATCGATTGACGCTCACCGGCAGCGCGCTCACGCTCTCGGCGAGCGGCAGCGGTCAGCGGGCGACGGCGAGCGCGGCCGGGAGTGCGCTCCGGGCGCTGCGCGCGCGCTGGTCGCTTGACCTGCCGAATCTGGCCGCGCTCTCGCCGGACGTGCAGGGCACGCTCAAGATGACGGGCGAGCTCGCGGGCGCTCCGCAATCCTTGGGCGCCGAGATGCAGGCGGCTTCGACGCTGTCGGTCCGAGGCTCTCCCCAGGGCACCCTCGCGCTGAACATCCAGGCTCATGGACTGCCGTCCGCCCCCACGGCCGCGATCGAGGCGAAAGGCAGTTTTGCCGGGTCACCGGTGCAGCTCGAGGCTTCCTTCGAGCGCGATCGCGGGGATCGCTATCACCTCGAGATCCAGCGCACGGACTGGAAGAGCGCACACATCGAGGCGGATGTCGTGGCCGGAGCGAATCTTTCGCAGGGTATGGGAGCCTTGCACTTGCGCATCGGCCGGCTGGCCGACCTTGCGCCGCTCCTCGGGAAGCCCCTGCAGGGCAGCGTCTCCGGCGATCTCGCGCTGAGTCCGGATGCGGGCCACACGCACGTGCAACTCCAGCTCGACGCGCGCGATGTGACCCTGGGGAGCGTCTCCGCCGATGCGAAGCTCTCCGCATCCGGTCCGATCGATGCCCTGCGACTCGATCTCGCCGTGCAGGCGCCCGATCTGCACGGCGTACCGGCGAGCCTCAGGACGGCCGCGCAGCTGAACCTCCCGGCGCGCGAGCTCGTGTTGACCGAGGCCGAGGCGGGCTACCACGGACAGTCACTGCGCCTGCTCTCGCCCTCGCGAATCGCGTTCGCCGGCGGATTGCGCGTGAGCGAATTGCGGCTCGGCCTGCAGCAGGCCGTGCTCGAGGTGGCCGGGCAAGTCTTTCCGGCGCTCGACCTGCACGCGTCGCTGGGCGGCATCGACGCGAGCCTCGTCAACGCGTTCCTGCCGCATCTGCTCGAGCAAGGCACCCTCAAGGCGGACGCGCGGCTGCACGGCACGGTGTCGGCGCCCCTCGGCCGCGCGACTCTCGAGCTGAGCGCGGTGCGGTTCGCAGACAGCGCTGCACGCGATCTGCCGCTCCTCGATCTGCATGCGGCCGCTGACCTCATGGGCACGACGGCACAGGTCAATGCGGCGCTCCGCGCCGGCCGCGATTCCCAGCTCGAGCTCACCGGCCACGCCCCGCTCAATGCGCGCAGCACGGTCGACCTCAAGCTCTCGGGAAAGCTCAACGCGGCGTTCGCCAACGCAATGCTCGAGGCGCATGGGGAGCGGGCCGCAGGAACATTCACCGTCGACGCGACCGTCACCGGTCCGGCGCAGGCCGCCGAGATCGGCGGCTCGATCCAGCTCTCCCACGGCGACCTGCGGGATTACGCGCAGGGCATTCACCTGGACGATATCTCCGCGCACATCGTCGGCGGCCAGGGAATACTGCGAATTGCGAATCTCACCGCCCACGCGGGCGACGGCGAGCTCTCGATGTCCGGAACGCTCGGTGTGCTCGAGCGAGGAATACCGATCGACCTGAAGCTCACGGCAAGGAACGCGCAGCCGATCACGAACGACATCGTCACGGCCAATTTGAACGCCGACGTGAGCGTCCGGGGCAATTTGCGCGAGCGTATGCAAATCGGCGGCACGGTCCGCGTGAACCGCGCCCTCATCGGCATCCCGAACAGCCTGCCGCCCGACGTTCAGGTGCTCAACGTCATCCGACCGGGGCAAGCGCCTCCGGCGCCCGCTCAGCATCGCCTCGT
>JASHTA010000028.1 GCA_030040795.1 Gammaproteobacteria bacterium
ATGTGCCTGCCGCCCGAGGAGCATCTGCTCGAGAGGCAGCGACACTGGTTCGCCGAGCTGCGACGAGTATTTGAAGAGCTCAATGGCTCGGGCGCGGGGCTCGACACCCTCTCGATGGGCATGAGCGGAGATCTCGAGGCGGCCGTGCTCGAAGGGGCGACTCTCGTGCGCATCGGCACCGCGCTGTTCGGACCGCGCCCGCCGGCGTAAGTCAACCGCCACCGTCGCGCGCCGACCATATACAATCCGGCTGTGAGCTCCTACAGCGTTGCATTCATCGGCGGCGGCAACATGGGCCGCGCGCTGATCGGCGGTCTCGTGCGGCGGGGAATGTCCCCGCAGTCCATCCGCGTGGGCGAGCCGAGCGAGACCGTCCGCCGCGGATTGCAGCGAGATTTCGGCTGCCTCGTGGCGGCAGACAACGATAGCGCGGCGAGCGGCGCGGACGTGATCGTGCTCGCCGTCAAGCCGCAGGAGGCGCGCCGGGTGGTCGAGCCTCTCGGGCCCAAGCTACGCGAGCGGCGCTCCCTCGTCGTCTCCATCGCCGCCGGGATCGAGATTCGCTCCCTGGAATCCTGGTGCGGCGAAGGCGTGCCGGTCGTGCGCGCCATGCCGAATCGCCCCGCGCTGGTCGGCGCGGGAGCGACCGGCCTCTATGCATCCGCGCGGGTGAGCGCGGCCGCCAGGTCGCTGGCGGATGAGATCATGCAGTCGGTTGGAGTTGTCGTGTGGCTGAAGTCCGAGGAACAACTCGATATCGTCACGGCGCTCTCGGGGAGCGGCCCGGCCTACTGCTTCCTGCTCGCGGAGCAGATGATGCAAGCCGCGGTGAATCTCGGGCTCGAGCCTCGAGCCGCGCAGGTCCTCGCCATCGAGACGCTCCATGGCGCCGGTGTTCTCGCCCATTCGAGCTCCGGCGATCTGGCTCGCCTTCGCGAGGAGGTCACGTCGAAAGGCGGCACCACCGAGGCGGCGCTGCGAGTGCTCGCGGGCGACCACGGCATGGCGGGTCTCGTTCAGCGCGCGGTCGATGCGGCGGCGCAGCGCAGCCGGGAACTTGCCCGACAGTTCGGAGCCCGCGGGTGACCGGACGATCTCTCCCGCAGCATCGAGCTCCCCACAGCGGCTTCGGTCCGCCCCCCCGGCAACCTGCGGCGTGAACGCGCTCATTTTCATCGTCGACACGCTGCTCAGCCTGGCGCTCTTCGTGGCGCTGCTGCGCCTGTTCCTGCAGTGGTCGCGCTCGGACTTCCGCAATCCGATCAGCCAGGCGGTCGTGCGGCTCACCAATCCGCTCGTGATGCCGCTGCGGCGCATTCTGCCTCCCGTGCGCAAGATCGACACGGCGTCGGTGGTGACCGTCGTGATCGTCGCGCTCGTGAGGGTCGGGATCATGTACGCGCTGCGCGGCTACGAGATGCCCTCTGCACCCATTTGGGTGCGCGAGGCGGCGGTCGAGATCGTGCGTTACACGCTGTGGACCTATTTTTGGGCAATATTCCTCTATGCCGTGCTCTCGCTCATTGCGCCGGGCGACTACTCTCCGGTGCAATCGTTGCTCACCAGCCTGTGCGAGCCGGTCTTGCGCCCATTTCGCAGGCTCATCAAGCCGATCGGCGGACTCGACCTCTCGCCACTCTGGGCCGGAATCGCGATCCAGGCGCTACTGATCCTGCTCCCCGCATAAACATTCTAGAAACAGGTACTTGAGCCGGCGCTCGGACACGGACGCTCGCCCGTACCCGCTTCGCTCGCGCATCGAGCCGCGAGGCTGAGCGGAGGATCGAACGGCGCTCAGGCAATCCCCGACTCGCGACCGCTCTGGAGAATCTTGCAAAGCGGAGTGACGCATCGCTGCGACTCGCCGGCGTCGCTCTCTATCGATGCTCGCCCGCGAGCCTCATTGCGGCGCTCGCCGCGAGGCGCGAAGCGAGCGCTCGACCCCTCGAAATCCCTCGGCCGGCGCGCCGGATCACGAGCGGCCGCGAGGCAGCGACATGCAAACGCTGGAAATAAAGGCATTTCAGGCGCCCGCGCTCGCGAGAAATCGCTTGCTAATGCGTGCCCATGTGCTATTTTCCGCGGCGATTCGTTCTGCGCGGTGCGTTCCGCGCTCGACTCACATACGCGAAACCTTCGAGGAGTATCGAAACATGGCGAAAAAGGGTGGCGCACCGACCAAGTCGGAAATCCTGACTCATATCGCGAAGGACACCGGGCTGTCCCGCAAGCAAATCGGCGGAGTCTTCGATTCTCTGAACGGTGTGATCAAGAAGAGCCTGCGCGGGAACGGCCTGTTCACGTTGCCCGGCCTGCTGAAGTTGAAGGTCGTCAAGAAGCCCGCCACGAAGGCGCGCGAGGGCGTGAATCCGTTCACCGGGGAGAAGATGATTTTCAAGGCCAAGCCGGCCAGCAAGAAAGTGCGTGCCGTGCCTCTCAAGAGCCTGAAGGGTATGGTCAACTAGTCACGCTAGGGGCGAGTGGAGCACGGAGAGGGAGTGCGGAGCTAGCTCGCGCTTCCCCTCTGCGCTCCACTCTCTTTTGCGAACTCCACGACGGCCGCGCGCAGCTCGGGCAGCCGTCCGTGGAAGAAATGACCCGCCCCCGGCATCACGCGCACATCGGGTGCGGGGATGAGGCTCTTCGCCCAATCGAGCACGGCGGCGGGATCGATCACCTCGTCGGCGTCACCTTGAATGAGCAGCCAGGGACAGACGGGCAAGGCTCGATCTGTTGCAACGCGATCCACTGCGGGCGCGACCGTGACCAGACGTTGTGCTCCGGCCTCCACTGCGGCTCTGATCGCGACGACCGCGCCAAACGAGAACCCGAGGAGCCATGGCGCGGCGGCCGGCCAGCGCGCCCGGCCCCATGCCACGGCGGCAAGCGCATCGTCCGTCTCGCCTATTCCGTCCGCGAACGCCCCCTCGCTCGCGCCGACACCGCGAAAATTGAAGCGCAGCGTCGGCACGCCTACATCGTGCAGGGCACGCGCAAGCGTGTGCACCACCTTGTTGTCGAGCGTGCCGCCGTGGAGCGGATGGGGATGGCACACCACGCCGAAGGCGGAGCGGCTCATCACCCCGCTGCGCGCCTCACCCATGCTGCGCGCCTCGCCCACGTCGAGCGCCTCGCCCATGCTGAGCGCCTCGCCTGTGGCTGGGCGTTCGCTGCTTCGCAGATCCGGGTCCGGCTCCTCGAGCAATGTCTCGAGCGCGCCCGCCGGTCCCGCGATGCGCAGCCGTTGAGGACGCGGCGGACGCTGCATGCGCCGGACGCTCTCAGACCGCGGACTGATTATCGACCCGGCCGTCGGAGGCGCCGGCGAGCTTGACCAGCAGCCGATTGAGACGCTGCACGTAGTCCGCCGGATTGCCGAGCTGGCCGCCTTCCGCGAGCGCTGCCTGGTCGTAGAGCAGCAGAGCGAGCTCGTTGAATTCGGCCGCCTCGCGCACGCCATCGAGATACCTCACGATCGGATGGCGGACATTGAGCTCGAGCAGTGGCTTCACGGTCGGTGCCTTCTGCCCCGACACTTGCAAGATGCGCCGCATGTTCGCGCCGAGATCGTGCTCTCCGAGCACCAAGCACGCGGGAGACTCGATGAGCCGCGAGGCGACCTTCACTTCCATTACCCGGTCGCCTAGCGCGTCCTTCACGCGCTTGAGAAGCGCCTTGCTCTCCTTCAGCTCGCCGTCTGCGGCTTTCCGGTCCGACTCGGTCTCGAGGCCGCCAAGCTCCAGGTCTCCGCGCGCGGCATCCTTGAAGCGCTTGCCCTCGAACGCCTCGACTTGCCTCATGACCCATTCGTCGATGCGGTCCGCGAGCAGCAGCACCTCGATTCCGCGCTCCTTCAGCCTCTCGATGTAGGGGCTCGCCCGCCCCGCCTCGATGCTGTCCGCGATGAGATAGTAGATGCGCTCCTGGCCGGTCTTCATACGCTGCACGTACTGCTGCAGGCTCACGCCCGGCTCGTTGTCCGCCCCGTTCGTGCTGGCGAATCGCAGCAACGGCAGGATCTTGTCGCGATTCGCCACGTCCTCCGCGAGACCCTCCTTCAGCACCGCGCCGAACTCTCTCCAGAACACGGCGTAATCGTCCGGCTTCTCGCTCGCGAGGCGCGCGAGCATGTCGAGCACACGGCGGGTGAGGCTGCCCCTGATCGCCTCCACCTCCGGGTCCTGCTGGAGCAGCTCGCGCGAGACGTTGAGCGGCAGATCGCTCGAGTCGATGACGCCTTTGACGAAGCGCAGGTAAAGCGGCAGGAACTGCTCGGCCTCGTCCATGATGAAAACGCGCTTGACGTAGAGCTTCAGGCCCCGCGCGGCATCGCGCTGCCACAGATCGAAGGGGGCCTGCCGGGGGATGTAGAGCAGGCTCGTGTACTCGCGCTTGCCCTCCACGCGGTTGTGGCTCCAGGCGAGCGGATCGGAGAAGTCGTGGGCGATGTGCTGGTAGAGCTGCTTGTACTCGTCGTCGCCGATCTCGGCCCTCGGCCGTGTCCACAGGGCTTTCGCCTGGTTGACGGCCTCGTAGTCGAGGGGCCGCTTCTCGTCCTTGCCGGCCTCCTTGCGCATCATCACGGGGAAGGCGAGGTGGTCGGAGTACCGCTGGATCAGCGCGCGCAGGCGGTAGGAGTCGGCGAACTCGCGGGCGTCGGGCTTCAGGTGAAGCACGACGGTCGTGCCACGCTCCTCGCGAGTGAGGCTCTCGACCGTGAAGTCTCCTTCGGCGCTCGACTCCCAGCGTACGCCCTGGTCGGGCGGGGCACCGGCCTTTCGCGTGAGGACCTCCACGCGGTCCGCAACGATGAAGGCGGAGTAGAAGCCGACGCCGAACTGGCCGATGAGGAGGGAGTCCTTCTGCTGGTCGCCCGAGAGGGATTTCACGAACTCCGCGGTGCCGGACCTGGCGATGGTGCCGAGATGGGAGATCGCCTCGTCCCGGGTCATGCCAATGCCGTTGTCGCGGATCGTGACCGTGCCGGCGGCGGCATCGCAATCGATCCAGATCCGAAGCTCGGAGTCCGAGGCGAGAAGCTGCGGCTCCGCAATCGCCTGGAAGCGCAACCGGTCGTTCGCATCGGAGGCGTTGGAGATCAGCTCGCGCAGGAAGACCTCCCTGTGGCTGTACAGGGAATGGATCATCAGCTTCAGCAGCTGGCGAACCTCGGCCTGAAAGCCGAGCGTCTGCTTGGTGCTCTCGGACATGTTCGCTCCTCGAACCACGGCGGCGAGCGTCATGTTGGGAGCCGGAGGGAATTTTTCAAGCCGGCCGAGCCGCGGGCCCGGTCGGCGGATCAGCCGCTGCGCGGGTGAATCAGGAGAGCCAGGCCGAGGCGACGCCGCTCACGAGCGGCGCGTAGGCATGCGACTGCAGCAGGAGCAGCCCGGCGCCGAGAGCCGAGGCCGCGGCGCCGAGGGGCGCTCCGAGGCTCGCAACCTCGTCGGCGGCCGACACGGCGACATGGCGGCAGACGCTCAAGAGATCGTCGAGCTCGTCCCACAAGAGAAGCAAACGTTCCACGAAAATCACTCTACGGGTCGCAATCGGCACCGGGCGTGCTCGACTTCTCAGTCGGGCAACGCACTCGCGGATTTACCATCAGGCGGCGCCGCGTGTCGCAACGCGCGGACGGATTGCGCGGCTTGCAGTGACGGCGCCGCCTGCGTAGGCTGGACTCCCGCCACCGAGAACATGTTCATGCAGCGCATCGTCGTCCTCAACCCCAAGGGGGGCTCCGGGAAGACGACCATTGCGGTCAACCTCGCGAGCTACTTCGCTTCGCGGCAGCAAATGCCGGTCCTGATGGATTATGACCCTCAGGGCTCCTCCCTGCGGTGGGTCAAGAAGCGGCAGCCCGTCCAGCCCTGGGTCTATGCGATCGCGGCCTTCGAGACGGACAGCCGCACGACTCGAAGCTACCAGCTGCGGGTTCCCGACGGCACGACGCACGTGATCGTCGACACGCCGGCAGCCCTGGACGCGCGCGAAATTCCCGAGATGACCCGCACGGCGGACAAGATTCTCGTTCCCGTCCTGCCGTCCGATATCGACATCCATGCGTGCTCGCGCTGCATCCGCGACCTGCTGCTGGTCGGCAAAGTCCGTCGAGAGGACAATCGTCTGGGCGTCATCGCCAATCGCGTGCGCCGCAATACGCTCACGTTCCAGTCGCTGATCCGCTTCCTGCAAACGCTCGGCATTCCCATCGTTGCGACCATCCGCGACTCGCAGAACTACGTGCGCTCGGCGGAGCTCGGCCTCGGCGTCCACGAGATGAAGCAGTACATCGCGGGAGACGACGTGGAGCAGTGGGAGCCGCTCATTGCGTGGCTGGGCCAGCCTGCCGGTTCCCCGGAGGCGAGCCCCGCCGGCCCTCCGGAGGCGATCCCGGGTGGCGCCGCGCCCATGGCGACTGGAGAAGCGGGCGCCGGCTGAGAATCGGGGCAGCGCGGATGAATCGACCACACGCCCGGCCCGGCTGCGCTCGCTGCACGCGCGACCCGGTTGCGCTTACCGCGCGCGCTACTTCTTTTTCTGGTCGTCCTCCCAGGAATCCTTCACCTGCTCGGCCCAGCTCTTGTAGTTGGACCAGGTGTGCAGATTCTTGGTGATGGCCGCGTGACGCCCTCGCGCCCGCTGCACCCGGTCGAGCCAGTTTCCGTAAGGTTCCTGGGTACTCGCCGGCGGCGCGGGCGGCGCGTCCTGCCGCTCTGTCGGGCTGCCTCGCGTCCTGTCGGATGAGCTCATGACGACTCCTGAACTGATGCGGGCAGGGTACGAATTTGTGCGAGCCAGGCGACAGGAACTGGTTCACGGGGTTTGTCGCGAAGCAACGCACCGCCGCACGAGATGGACCGGCCGGCGACATCCGCGGCGAATCGAGCGCCGTACGCCATTCGCCGCATGACATAAGAGGCGCGCGTGTGCGCGCCTTATGTCACGCGACGAGGCGATAGCAGGGACGATAGGTCGCGCCGGGAAGCCGCATGCGCCGCTGCTCCACGAATGCGGTGAGCAGCTCGTCGAGCAAATGCATGACGGCCGGGTCCCCCGAGAGCTCGAACGGCCCGTGCCGCTCGATGGCGCGAATGCCCGACTCCTTGACGTTGCCCGTCACGACGCCGGAGAAGGCGCGCCGCAGATTCGCCGCGAGAAGATGCGGGGGTTGCGAGCGCTTCAGCTCGAGCGCGCGCATCGATTCGTGCGTCACCTCGAAGTGCCGCTGCAGCTCGAAGCCCACCGACAGCAGCCAGTTGAAATTGTACGAGTCGTTGCGCTCCTTGCGGAACTCGCGCACGGCGTCCAGACCGCGCACCATGTGGCGCGCGACCTCCGGGGGATCGTCGATGATGAGAGTGAGGCGCTCGAGCGCGCGAGCGCCGAGCGTGCTCGAGACGAAGCGGCTGATCTGCTCGAAATAAGCCGCGCTCGAGCTCGGTCCGGTCAGCACGACCGGAAACGGCTGCTCGCGGTTCGCGGGATCGAGCAGGATGCCGGCGAGGTACAGGATCTCCTCCGCCGTTCCCGCGCCCCCCGGCAGCACGACGATGCCGTGCGCGAGCCGGACGAACGCCTCGAGGCGCTTCTCGATGTCCGGCATGATCACGAGCTGATTGACGATGGGATTGGGCGGCTCGGCCGCGATGATCCCCGGCTCGGTGAGGCCGATGTAGCGCCCGTGGGCGATGCGCTGCTTGGCATGCCCGATCGTCGCGCCCTTCATCGGACCCTTCATCGCGCCCGGTCCGCAGCCGGTGCAGACATCGAGGCCGCGCAGCCCGAGCTCGTAGCCGACTTTCTTCGAGTACTGGTACTCCACCTCTCCGATGGAATGCCCGCCCCAGCAGACGACGAGGTTCGGCCGTGCCTTGAAATCGAGCACCCGCGCGTTGCGCAGGACGTGGAAGACCGCATTGGTGATCGCAGCCGAATCGGCGAGATCGAAGCGCCCGCTGTCGTTGATGTCGTTGGCGATGTAAATCACGTCGCGGAGCACGGCGAACAGATGCTCCTTGATGCCACGGATCATTTCGCCGTCGACGAATGCGGCCGCCGGCGCGTTGCGTATCTGCAGCTTGATGCCCCAGGCCTGGCGGAGCACCTCGATCTGAAAGTCGCTGTAGCGATCGAGGATCTCCTTGGCGTTGTCGGTGCCCCCTCCGCTCGAGAGCACCGCGAGCGCGCATTTGCGAAAGAGCGTGTAGAGCCCGCCCTGGCTCGAGTCGAGGAGCTTGCCGATCTCGGCCTGGGACAGGTTCTCGAGGCTGCCGCGCGGGCCGACGCGCGCGTCCACGAACTCCGGAATGACGATGCTGCTTTCCACGGACTTGAGATTGTAGTCACGCCGGCGCGGCGGCGGAAATCGCCGCGGCGGCCATCGTCAGGGCAGGATATCGATCGGCGTGCGATTACCGGTCATGAGCCAGATCTCGAGCATGTCCGAGTCGGACACCGCGATGCAGCCGTCGGTCCAGTCGTACTTCTCGTAGTACTGGGGCGGCCTGCCCAGGTGGTTCGGCAGTCCGTGGATCATGATCGAGCCCCCGGCGTTCCAGCCGTGTTGCCGCGCCCGGTCGATGTCGGCCTGGTTGGGATAGGACACCTGGATCGAGAGGAAGTAGTCGCTCCTGGGGTTGCGGCGGGTGAGGTAGTACTGTCCCTCGGGCGTGCGGAAGTCGCCGGACCGCTCCTTCTGCCCGACCGGGTTGAGGCCGAGGGCGATCCGGTAGGAGCGCAGCACGGTGTCACCGTGCATGAGATACAGGCGCCGCAGCGACTTGCGCACGACGATGTGGTCCGCCACGGGCATCGTGGCCGCCGAGCCGTGCAGCACCTGATCGGACTGCGACGCGGAGTCCGTCGACCGAATCGACACGCGCTCCATCTGCTTCGGCGGCACATCGTGGGCCCATGCGGCGGAGCCCGTCGCGAGCATGACGACCGCAAGCATGACGAGCGCGAGCAGGCCGGGGCGCACCCCTCGCGGAGAGCGGTCAGCCTGTTGCCGCGTCGTCATGGTCATTGCAGATCCGAGTGAGCGCGCAAGATTCCACGCGGCAGATTATAGAGTGATGCGCCGCCCAGCGCGCTGCGTATCCCATCACAGCGCCGCCCGGCCCCTTGTCGCTTCTTTGCGCCGGCCGAGGCAGGTTGAGGCACGTGAGCTTCGCCTCAATCGGTGTCCTCCTCCACCACGCGCGGCACGGCGATCTGGGTACCGGGCCGCATATCGCTGAAATCCACGTCCGGATTGTATTGCTGGAGCAGCCAGATCGGCACGTGCGCGTAGCGCTGCGTCACGTTCCACAGAGAGTCCCCACGCTGCGCCACGTAGATCTCCGTTCCAGTGATGTGGTGCGCGGCGAAGTAGGCGGCCTCGAGCGCGCGGTGATAGTCGCGTCGCTTCGCCTCGAACTGCTCCGGAGTGACGCTGGGGAAGATGAGCTTGATCCGGTGTCCCACCACGACGGGACGTCCGTACCGCATGTGATTGACCTTTCGCAGGGCCGAGGCCGAAATCCCGAGCCAGTCCGCGTAGTGGCCGAGCGTCTCGGCGGCGGCCACCACGATCGTGTCATTCTTTGCGACGGAGTAATCGATGGGATCGACCGTCGCGGTGCCCTCCACGGCCGCTGGGCCGAGCGACGGACCCAGCGCTTCCTCTTCTGCCGCCGACACGGGCTGGGAGCTCGCCGCCGACGGCGCGACCAACGAGAGCTCTTCCTCGTCCTGATCGCTGTCGAGCCCGGCGGTGCCCGCGGGGGCTTGACCGGCGGTGCCCGCAGAGGCTTGACCGGGAACCGCCTGAGAGAGCAGGTCGACCGCTGGTGTCGCGCTTTGGGGGCTCTGCGGGATGAGGCTGAGCGGGCTGGCCTGCGTAGCCGGCGGGATCTGGGCGACCTGCGCCGGCATCGCCTTGGCGGTCGGCACACCCGAGCCGGGCGAGGTCGAGCGCGCCACCACGTTGAGAGCCGCCGGCTCTGCAGGCACGCGGATGTAGCGGCCCACACGCAAGCGCGCCCGGGGCCGCAAGCCGTTCAGCTGCGCGAGCGCTTCGGCACTCACGCCGTAATGGTCGGCGAGGCTTGCGAGGGTCTCGCCACGCCGCACGCGGTGTCGCGAGGGCGCGCCGGCGCTGGCCAAAACTGCCTCGGCCGCGCCGGACGATTCGGTGGGCGATGCGGCAGGCGATGCAGTGGGCGATGCTGCGGGTGCTGCGGGTGCTGCGCCGGACGGTCCCAGGCGCGCCGCGAGAAGCTTTGGCGTCCAGTCGGTCCCACCGACCGGCAGCCGCAAGGGATATCCCTTCGGCACCGGCCGCCGGCCGCGCCAGCAGACCGGGCGTAGCGCCGGATTGAGCGCACGCAGCGTGTCTCCGTCCACGTGCAGCGCGCTCTCCAGCGCGGGAATCGACGTGCGGAAGGGAAGCTTGACCTCCTGGAATTGCGCTTCCGACTCCCGCGGGAGCCGCCCGAAGTATTTCTCCGGATCGCGGTCGATCTCGAGCGCAGCGAGGAAGGACACGTAGAAGTTGCGCGACGCGAAGCCGAACGTGGGGCTCTTGTAATGGCTCACGATCGTGGCGATATCGTCCGTGCCGAGCTCCTCCACCGCGCGTCTCACGCCGGCTGCGCCGTGGTTGTACGCCGTGATCGCAAGCGGCCAGGTGCCGAGAAGACGGTGGTTATAGGAGAGCAGCTGAGCGGCGGCTTCCGTGGAGAGGAACGGATCGAGCCGATCGTCCACGGTCGAGTCGATCCGCATGTACCGCCGGCCCGTCGACCTCATGAACTGCCAGAGCCCCGCGGCGCCCACCTTCGAGCGCGCCGAGGGATTGAACGAGGACTCGACGTAGGGCAGCGCGGCGAGCTCGGGAGGCAGGCCGAGTCGCGCCAGCGTCTCGGCGATATGCTGCTCCCACCTCCCGGACCGCTCGAGCCCCTCGCGGAAGCGGTCCGACTGTCCGAGCTGGAAGCGAATGTGCTCGGTCGCATCGATCAGCTGTTTGGGCGTCGCCTCGCCCCAGAGCTTGCGGATGCGCTCATCGTTCGCGGAGAGCGGTCCGCTCGACGTAGCAATGCGCTCGAGCGCCGCGACATAGCGGTCGCGCGCAGCCTCGACGGCTCGCTCGCGCTGGCGCCGCGACGTGTCGGGAGCGAAATGCAGCGTCTCGTAGACGACGGCGAGATTGTTCTCGTCGTGCAGAAAGCCGGAGTTGGTGTCGATCTCCGTGTAAACGCGGACCCAGAAATGAATG
This sequence comes from Gammaproteobacteria bacterium, assembly GCA_030040795.1. Taxonomy (GTDB): domain Bacteria; phylum Pseudomonadota; class Gammaproteobacteria; order Steroidobacterales; family Steroidobacteraceae; genus JASHUC01. The sequence goes on from JASHTA010000028.1 coordinate 11,264, forward strand.
GCGGTCTCGAGCTCCGCAGGTCGAGGAAACAGATCATCGTGAGCGCTCTGCGCAGGCGGAGCGCTCTCTGTAGGCTGCGCGCTCTCCGCAGGCGGAGCGCTCTCCGCAGGCGGAGCGCTCTCTGTAGGCTGCGCGCTCTCCGCAGGCCGCAATGCCGGCAGCGCGAGTGCACACGACAGCACGGCGATGAGGCTCGCCCAGCGCAGTGCTCCGCGGCGTCCCGCCCCCGGGGAACCTCCGCTTTGCCATGTCGATCGCATTTACATCCCTCGACAGCCCGAATTCGCGCGCCTGTTCAATGGTTTGATCGATATTGGCCTGTGCTCCGGCGGCGTACAGGACCTCAACACGTCGATGATCTTGACAGAGCGGCGCAACACGAGGCCGGCACGGGGACCGCATCCCCCGTGCAAGCCGTGCGCGAAAGCTCGCATAAGGCGCACCACGTCACAGTTGACTGCGTCTCAGATACAACATGTCACATCGAAGTTCGTTATCGGAAGACTGGCACGCGGGTTGCAACATTGCTCTCGAGGGCAGCAGCGGCCCGATAAGGAAAAGGCAGGAGACGGCACGACACGACGATCCGCGGATTTCGGCACGCCGACCCACTCACTCCGGCACCGGCATCCGCTCCCGGATAACAGCGAGAAGACACACCTCCACAAGCCTAGCAAGCGACCAAAATAAACCCCGCGCAAGCGGGGTTTTTTTTGAACGATCAGACTGTTGCTGCCCTGCGGCATCTATACCGGCTGGCCCGCGCAACTCCTGCCGCTGCGCGACAAGAGTGGCGAGGACCGAAGTCCTCGCCGCAAGGTGTCTATCAGTCTCGATTGGGTCGCCGCTCTATCTCATCCGCACTTCGAGTCGCCGCAGTTGAGGCAGGTCATGCATCCGTCCATCATCACGACGGCCGCCGTGCTGCACTTGCCGCAGAGCTGGGCGCCTTCCGGAAAGTGCGGCTTGGCGAAGGCGTCCGCCTGCTTGGCGCGCGCCTCGTACTCCGCGCGCTTCTCATCCACGAGCTTGCGCTGGTGCTGGTCGAGCTCGCTCTTGCGCAAGAGCCCGATCGTCTGCAGGTGCCGCTCGATCACGTATCCGAGCTCCGCGATGATCGAGGGCATGAACTTGCCGCCCGGCTGCCAGTAGCCGCCGCGGGGGTCGAATACCGCTTTCAGCTCCTCCACGAGGAAGGTCACGTCGCCTCCCTTGCGGAACACGGCCGAGATGATCCTCGTCAGCGCGACGATCCATTGGAAGTGGTCGAGGTTCTTCGAGTTGATGAAGATCTCGAACGGCCGCCGTTGCTCGAACTCCGTGCCCTCGTTGAGCACGATGTCGTTGATCGTCACGTACATCGCGTGATCGGAGATCGGCGTCTTGATCTTGTAGGTCGAGCCGACCAGCACCTCCGGGCGCTGGATCTCCTCGTGCATGCGGATGACCTTGGCGCTGCGGCCGGCCTTGTCCTTCGGGCCCTCCGAGCCCGGGACCGCCGACGCCGCTGCGGGTGCAGATGGCGATGTCCCGGATGGCGCCAATGCCGATACCCCGGATGGCGCCGACGCCGCCGACGGGTCGTCAGGCTGCTGCACCTGGTACTTGACGATCTTCTTGCCGATCTTGATGGCCATGGCGCACCCTCCTTAGAACCGCCCGTAGTATCCGTCGCGCATGGCATCGAACAGATTCGCGGCGGTGTGCAGCTCGCCGTCGTACTCGATCTCCTCGTCCCCCCGCGCCTCGACGACCGTTCCGTCCTCGAGCGTGAAGCGGTAGACCGTGTTCTTCAGGTCTTGCTCCTTCACGAGCACGCCCTGGAAGGCGGCGGGATTGAAGCGGAACGTCGTGCAGCCCTTCAGCCCCTGCTCGTAGGCGTACAAGTAGATGTCCTTGAACTTCTCGTACGGGAAGTCCGTCGGGACGTTCGCCGTCTTGGAGATCGAGGAGTCGACCCACTTCTGGGCCGCAGCCTGGATGTCCACGTGCTGCTCGGGCGTCACCTCGTCCGAAGCAATGAAGTAGTCGGGGAGCTTCTCGCCCTCGGGTACCTCGGGTACCGCGGGTACCGCGGCCGGAGTCGCCTTCGCATTGACGAGCTCGCGGTAAGCGAGCAGCTCGAACGAGTAGACGTCGATCTTCTCCTTCGTCTTCTTGCCTTCCCGGATCACGTTGCGGAAGTAATGATGCGCGAACGACGGCTCGATGCCGTTCGAGGCATTGTTCGCAAGCGACAGGGAGATCGTGCCGGTCGGCGCGATGGAGGTGTGATGCGTGAAGCGCGCGCCCACCTCCGCGAGGTCTCGAACCAGCTGCGGCGCGACACTCGCGACACGCTGCATGTAGCGGCTGTAGCGCGCGTGGAGCAGCCGGCCCGGAATCTTGGCGCCGGCCGTCCAGCCATCCCGCTCCATCTCCGGCCGCTTGCGCAGCATCTCCCGCGTGATCGTGACCTCCTCGTTCATGATCGGCGCAGGTCCCTTCTCGCGGGAGAGCTCGAGCGCAGCCTCCCAGCCGACGACCGCCATCTCGCGCGAGACGTCCTCGGTGAACCTCACCGACTCGGGCGAGCCGTACCTCATTCCGAGCAATGTGAGCGTGCTCCCGAGCCCGAGGAAGCCCATGCCGTGGCGGCGCTTGCGCAGGATCTCCTCGCGCTGACGCGCGAGAGGCAGACCGTTCACCTCGACGACGTTGTCGAGCATGCGCGTGAAGATCCGCACCACCTCGCGGTACTCGGTCCAGTCGAACTCCGCGAACTCCGTGAAGGGATGGCGCACGAAGCGGGTGAGATTGACGGA
>JASHTA010000265.1 GCA_030040795.1 Gammaproteobacteria bacterium
GAAGGCCGCCCACCATCGTGTAGCCGAGGGGCTGGCGGATCTCGGAGCCCGTGCCCGTCCCGAGCGCGAGCGGCAATGCGCCCAGCAACGCAGCCATCGTCGTCATCATGATCGGCCGGTAGCGCAGGAGGCACGCTTTGCGGATGGACTGCTCCGGCGACAGGCCCTCCTCGCGCTCGGCCTGAAGCGCGAAGTCCACCATCATGATGCCGTTCTTCTTGACGATGCCGATGAGGAGAATGACGCCGATGAGCGCGATCACGGTGAAATCGATGTGGAAGATCAGCAGCATGAGGAGCGCCCCGACGCCCGCCGAAGGCAGCGTCGAGAGGATCGTCAGAGGATGGATGTAGCTCTCGTAGAGCATCCCGAGAATGATGTACACGACCACGACCGCCGCGGCGATCAAGTAGGGCTCGGTGCGCAAGGAGTCCTGGAACGCCTGGGCAGTTCCCTGAAAGCTCCCGGTGAGGCCCGCCGGGAGGTGCATCGCGGCGGTGGTTCTCGAGATCGCATCGACCGCCTGGCCGAGAGCGGCGCGCGGGGCGAGGTTGAAGGAGAGCGTCACCGCCGGGAACTGGCTCTGATGGTTGATCGAGAGGGCCGCGGTGTGCCGGGTGTCGAAGCGGACGAGCTGCGAGAGCGGGACCATCTGCCCCGTGGTGGGCGAGCGCATGTAGATCAAGTTCAGTGTGTCCGGATCGCCCTGGAGCGAGGGGGTGATCTCGAGGACCACGTGGTAAGCGTTGAGCTGCGTGAAGTACTGTGTGACTTCCCGCTGCCCGAAGGCGTCGTCGAGCTCCTGATCGATGAGCGAGGGCTGGATCCCGAAGCGGGCGGCCTCGTCGCGGTCGATGACCATCGAGAGCTTCGTGCTGGAGTCCTGCTGATCGGAGGCGACATCGGAGAGCTCGGGAAGCTTCTGCAGCGCCGCGAGGACTCGGGGACCCCAGGCGTCGAGTTCGTCGAGATTCGGGTCGGTCAGCGTGTACTGGTATTGGGTCCGCGTCGCGTGGCCGCCCATACTCACGTCCTGCACGACCTGCAGGAAGAGCGTGCCGCCCGGAATCTGCGCGAACTTCGCGCGCAGCCGCCGAATCACCTGGTCGGCCGTTGCGTGGCGCTCGCTGTGCGGCTTCAGGGCGATCATGCCGAAGCCGTTGTTCACCGGACGCGATCCGCCGCCGAACGCGACCACCCAGCCGGAGACCGCCGGATCGGCGGTAATCACCTGCCCGAGGCGGCGCTCGAGGCCGTCCATCTTGCCGAACGACACGTCCTCGGGAGCATCGGAGACGCCGTTGAGCAGTCCGGTATCCTCCTGTGGAAAGAACCCTTTCGGCTCGGCCCAGTAGAGCACGCCGGCGAGCACCATGGTGCCCAGAAACACGAGGAGCGTAGGAAACTGATGGCGGAGCACGAAGTCGAGCCCGTGCGCGTAGAGCTCGCGCGAACGGTCGAACGTGCGCTCGATCGCGCGGTAAGCGCGGCCGTGCTGCTCCGTCTTCTCGTTGCGCAGAAAGAGCGCGCACATGGTCGGAGAGAGCGTGAGCGATACGAAGGCGGAGATGGCGATCGTCGCCGTGACGGTGATCGCGAACTCGTGGAACAGCCGGCCGACGATGCCGCCCATGAGCAGGAGCGGGATGAACACGGCGATGAGCGAGAGGCTGATCGACATGATCGTGAAGCCGATCTCGCCCGCGCCCTTGAGCGCAGCCTCACGGGCGGGCAAACCGGCCTCGACGTGTCGATAGCAATTCTCGAGCATCACGATCGCATCGTCCACGACGAAGCCGACCGCGATCGTGAGCGCCATGAGCGAAAGATTGTCGAGGCTGTAGCCGATGATGTACATCGCCGCGCAGGTGCCGAAGAGCGCAAGCGGCACCGTGATGCCGGGAATGACCGTTGCCCAGACATTGCGCAGAAAGAGGAAGATCACGAGCATGACGAGCGCGACCGTGATCATCAAGGTGAACTCGACGTCGTCGACAGAGGCTTTGATCGTGACGGTCCGGTCCACGAGCTTGTCGAGCTTGATGGCGGGCGGCACGGCCGTCATGATCTGCGGCAGCGCCGCCTCGACGCGCTTCACGGTCTCGAGGACGTTGGCGCCGGGCTGCTTCATGATGGCGACCATGGCGCCGCGCTTGCCATTCTCGTAGGCGGTGCGCTGCACGTCCTCCGACCCGTTGACGGCCACGCCGATGTCGCGGATGCGCACGGGCGCCCCGTTGCGGTAGGCGACGATGATGTCGTTCCAGGGTTTCGCGTCGAGCAGCTGGTCGTTGTCGTAGATCGTGTACTCGTGGAGCTTTCCGTTGATGAAGCCCTTCGGCGCGTCGACGGTCGCCTGGTTGATGACGTTCGCCACATCCTCCATGTCGATCCCGAGCGCGGCGAGCTTCCTCGGGTCGACCTGGACACGGATGGCAGGCTTCTGCTGGCCCCAGATGTTGACCTGGCCGACGCCCGGGATGCGCGAGAGCTGCTGCGCCAGCACCGAATCGGCGTAATCGTTCACGGTCGTGACCGGCAGCACGTCGGAGTGCAGCGCGTAGATGAGAATCGGCGAATCGGCGGGATTGACCTTCTTGTACGAGGGCGGCGCGGGCAGGTCCTTCGGCAGCTGCCCAGCCGCCGCGGTAATCGCCGCCTCAACGTCCTGGGCGGCCGCGTCGATGTTCCGATCGAGATCGAACTGAACGACGATCTGCGTGGTGCCGAGCACGCTCGAGGAGGTGAGCTCCGTCACCCCGGGAATCTCCGCGATCTGGTATTCGAGCGGCGTCGCCACCGAGGTGGCCATCGTGTCGGGGCTGGCGCCCGGGAGCTGGGCGGTGACCTGGATGGTGGGGAAATCCACCTGCGGGAGCGGGGCGACCGGGAGCATCGGGAAGGCGACGACCCCGACGAGGAGGATCCCCGCCATCAGGAGCGAGGTGGCGATCGGCCGCTCGATGAAGGGGGACGATACGCTCATGAGGCGCTCCGACCTTTCGGCTGCCCGGACCCTGCGGCCTCGGATCCCGTGGCCTCGGACCCGGCGGCTTCGACTGGACGCTCGGCCTGCGCCGAGCGGTTGATGCTGACCAGAGCGCCCGGCTGCAGGCGATAGAAGTTGCTCGTCGCGACGCGCTCGCCCTCGGTCAGGCCGCCCTCGATCACCGCGACGCTCTCATCGCTATAGCCCACCTTGAGCGTCCGTGCCTCGACCTTCGAGTCCGGGCCGATCACGTAGACGTACAGACCGTCGGGGCCGCGCTGCAACGCCTCGGCGGGAACCGTGAGGACGTTGCGTGCAGTGCGCACGAGCACCCGCGCGCTCACGAACTCCCCGGGCCAGAGCCGCTCCTGCTTGTTCGGGAAGATGACCTTCAAGTGGATCGTGCCGGTCGTCGGGTCGATCTGGTTGTCGATCAGCTCGATCGTGCCCCGATCGAGCTCGCTCGTGGTCTCGCCGCGCGAGAGCGCGCTGACGCTCACCGGCCCCTGTTGCATCGCGAGGGAGACGGCGTCGATCGACTCCTCGGGAAGCGTCACGATAGCCGCGATCGGCTTGAGCTGGGTGAGGACGACGATGCCCGTGGTATCGGTCGCGTGCACGATGTTGCCCGGATCGACGAGCCGCACGCCGGTGCGGCCGTTGATCGGCGAGGTGATGCGGGTGTAGCTCAATTCCGTTCGCGCGCTTTCGATGGCCGCGGCATCGGCCTCAATCTGGGCTTTGAGCTGGTCGACGAGCGCCTTCTGGCTGTCGAGCTGCTGCTTGCTGGCAAGATTCTGCGGGGCGAGGATCGTGTAGCGTTTCAAATCCAGCAACGCATCCTGAAGCTGCGCCTCGTCTTTGGCGCGCGCGGCGACGGCCTGGTCGAGGGCCGCCTGGTAAGGACGCGGGTCGATCTGCGCGAGGAGCTGCCCGCGCTTCACGTCCTGGCCCTCGGCGAAGGCGACCTTCTCGAGCTCCCCGTCGACGCGGGAGTTCACCTTCACCGTGTAGAACGCCTGCACCGTGCCGAGACCGTCGAGATAAATGGGCACGTCCCTGCGGGTCGCGCGCGCGGCATCGACGGCGATCGCCTCGGGGCGGGACTGCGTCGCGGCCGAGACGCGCGAGCGCTCGGGCGAAAGCATCCAGACACAGAGCGCCAGCACTGCAAGTCCGGCACCGAGCAGGATCAGGCGGGTTCGACTCATCCCATGTTCACCGATCGACACTCTCATCTCCCGTTTATCGCTGCCAGCCCCCGCCGAGCGCATTGAAGAGGCCGACGAGGGCCTGAAGATGCGCGAGCTTCACCTGCGCGAACGTGCTCTGTGCCGTGAACAGCGCCGTCTCGGTGCTGAGCACGGTGAGGATGTTGATCGTGCCGGCATGGAATTGTGTCTGCGCGAGCCGGTAAGCGCGATCTGCCGTATCCACGGCCTTCTGCTGGCGCTCGAGCTGATCGCTCGTCTCGCGCACGGCGATGAGCGAGTCCTCCACATTCCCGAAGGCGGAAATCACCGCCTTGTGATAGTCGGCGAGCAGCTCGGCGTAGCGCGCCTTGCTGTAGCGGTACTGTCCGAGAATCGCGCCGCCCTGGAAGATCGGCTGAGTGAGTCCGGCGCTGATGTCGAATATGCGGCTGCCGGGCTCGAGCAGCGTCCGCAAGGAGGTGCTTTCGTAGCCGCCGCTCGCCGTGAGATCGATGGTCGGAAAGAACTCGGCGCGGGCCTCACGGATATTGGCGTTGGCGGCGACGAGTTGCGCCTCGGCCTCGGCCACGTCCGGGCGCCGCGCCAGAAGCCCGGAGGGAAGTCCCGCAACGAGCTGGGGCTGGGAGATGGAGGCGAGCGTCCCTTTCGGGAGGTCGAACGTCTGCGGCGTCCGGCCGAGGAGGACGGCCAGAGCGTCCAGGGTTTGGCGCCGCTGCTGCTCGAGCGGGGGGATCGCCGCGCTCAGCGTAGCGACCTCGGCGGCCTGCTGCGCCACGTCGAGCGAGGTGGTGGTCCCCACGCTCTCGTCGGTCTCGAGTCCCTTCAGCGTCTCCTCCGCGCTCGCGAGATTGTCCTCGGCGATCTGCACCTGATCGTCCAGCTCGAGCACCGTGAAGTAGTCGTTCGCCACGCTCGCCACGACGGTGAGTTCGACCGTCTCGCGATCGTAACGGCTGGCGGCGGCCGTCGCGAGCGCCGAGGCGCGAGCCGCGAGGCTCTTGCCGAAGAAGTCGAGCTGATAGCTCGCGGAGAGCTCCGCGGCCACATCCGTAAAGGGCGGGATCTGAATTCCCGGAATCGCGGCGAACTGCTTCTGGCGCGCTCCGGAGGCGTTCGCATCGAGCGTGGGCAGCAGTGGAGCGGTGCTGATGCGGACCTCGGCGTCGGCTTCTCGCACGCGCGCGATCGCGGCCGCCAAGTCGTCATTCGCGCTTTGCGCCTGGTCCATCAGCCGGCCGAGCTCGGCAGAGCGAAAGCCTTGCCACCAGTCGAGGGAAGGCCAGGTGGAGGGCGCCTGCGAGAGCGGGGTGCTCCACGCGATCGGCTGGGGGGTTGCCGGCCGGTGGTAGTACGGACCGAGATTGCACCCCGGGAGTGCGAGCACGAGCAGCGCTCCCGCGGGGAGGATCCGAACTGCACGCGCGCGCAAGCCGCCTGTCATGACCATATCGCTGGAGATCCAAACCCCTTGAAATGCGGGAGCGGCCGAGGGGCAGCCGGCGGCAGGGCACCCGGCATCGATCGCGCCCGGCCGCCGAGCAACTTAGGCCATTGCCGCTTCAATGAAGATGGGCGAATGATTAAATTCCGTTAATTCTTGCCGGATCCGCCTCGCATTGCACCCAGGCCTTGCCGAGCTCACATCGCCTGCGCGCGCTCGATATTCGGCAGCAGCCCGGCAAGCAGGCCGAGCGCCGGCAAGAATGCGCACACTTGGTAGACGAACTCGATGCTGGTGTGGTCCGCGAGCTGGCCGAGGACGGCCGCGCCGATGCCGCCCATGCCAAACGCGAACCCGAAGAACAACCCCGAGATGGTCCCGGTCTTCCCGGGCAGCAGCTCCTGGGCATAGACGATGATCGCCGGAAAGGCCGAGGCCAGGATCAAGCCGATCGGCACGGTGAGCACGGCGGTCCAGAGCAGGCTCACGTGCGGCAGCACCAAGGTGAACGGCAGCACGCCCACGATCGACAGCCAGATGATGTACTTGCGTCCGAAGCGGTCGCCGAGAGGGCCGCCGATGATCGTTCCGAGCGCCACCGCTCCGAGGAAGACGAAGAGGTACAGCTGGGAAGCCTCGACGGACACCCCGAAGTGGTTGATGAGATAGAACGTGTAGTAGCTCGTCAGGCTCGCCAGATAGAAGTACTTGGAGAAGATCAGCACGAGCAGCACGGCGATGGCGGCCGCCACGCGGCGCGAGGTTGCCGCCGGCCGCTCGGCCGCCGCGCGGCCGCCCCGCGGCGCCAAGCGAGCGATGCCGTGGTCCTTGTACCAGTGACCGACCTGGACCAGCACGAGAATGCCGACGAGCGCCGCGCAGGAGAACCAGGCGACGCTCCTCTGTCCGTGAGGCAGCACCACGAATGCGGCGAGCAGAGGCCCGAGCGACGAGCCGAGATTGCCTCCGACCTGGAACACCGACTGGGCGAGCCCGTGCTGGCCTCCCGAGGCCATGCGGGCCACGCGGGAGGACTCCGGGTGAAACACGGACGAGCCCGTGCCGACCAGAGCGGCCGCGAGCAGCAGCAACAGGTAGTTTGCGGCGAGCCCGAGCAGTATCAGGCCGACCAGCGTGAATCCCATGCCGACGGCGAGCGAATACGGCCGCGCCTTGCGGTCCGTGTAGGAGCCGACGAGGGGCTGCAGGAGCGATGCGGTGATCTGATACGTGAAGGTGAGGACGCCGATCTCGCCGAAGCTCAAAGCGTACGAGCTCTTCAGCATGGGATAGATGGCCGGCAGCAACGACTGCATCATGTCGTTGAGCAGGTGGCAGAAGCTGATGGCTCCGAGGACCGCAAAGACGGTCTTGCCGGCCGAGTCGGCCCTCGCGAGGCGCGCGGCGGTCTCGCTCACTTCGATCTCCAGCTGAAACGAGAGGAACCGGCCACGCTGTCGGCGGCGGCCGGTGTCAGGCTCTTCAAGCGTAAGGCGGGGCCCCGCCCGTTGCAATGCGGCGCGGGGGGCGGGGTAGCGGTAGCGCCCGAGCACAGCCGGCAGGGGGCCCGCCGAGAGCGGCAGGCGCCCGCCGGCAACGGCAGCTCGCGTCAGTTACGCGGCTGCCGAGCAACCCGCAGGTACGGCGTCAGCGTCTTCCAACCCTCGGGATAAAGCTTACGGGCCTCCTCGTCGGAGACGGCCGGAGAGATGACGATGTCCTCGCCGGGCTTCCAGTTGACCGGCGTCGAGACCTTGTGCTTCGTGGTGAGCTGGAGCGCATCGACGAGGCGCAGCACTTCATCGAAATTGCGGCCCGCGCTCATCGGATAGATGAGCATGGCCTTGATCCCCTTGTCGGGCCCGATGATGAACACCGTGCGCACGGTCTGGTTGTTCGCCGGGGTGCGGCCCTGGCTCGTCGTGCCCGCATCCGCCGGGAGCATCTCGTAGAGCTTCGCGACCTTCAGGTCGTGATCCCCGATGAGCGGATACTTCACGTTGCCGCCGGTCGCCTTCTGGATGTCGCCGTGCCAGCGCTCGTGGTCGCTCACGGGATCGACCGAGAGGCCGATGATCTTGACGTTGCGCTTCGCGAAGTCCGGCTCGAGCTTGGCGAGGTAGCCGAGCTCGGTGGTGCAGATCGGCGTGAAATCCTTCGGATGCGAGAACAGTACCCCCCACGAGTTGCCGAGCCACTCATGGAAGCGGATGTGTCCCTGGGTCGTCTCGGCCTCGAAGTCCGGCGCGCGATCACCAATTCGAAGTGACATCTTAGTTCCCCTGGAAGGCGTGTTGCCTGGGACCGCGAAATGTAGCACTGCGAGACGAGCCCGACCAATGCAGGCCGGTTGGATGATCATGCTGCCAGGTTATTTTCGACCGGCGAGGGCTAGCCGGCGGCCTGGGGCACCCCGGGAGCGATCGACCCACCGGTGACTCCGCAGCGCGCGAAGGGCCCCGGGGCTCGTCAGTTCGAGGCGGGCTCGGATCCCGGGTGCGGATCGGCTAGAGGGAACGAGCGCGTTCCTTGCTGGGGGGCCGAGCCCGGGCTGGCTGCGCCGGACGGCGCGGGGGGAGGCGCTTCGGGCACCGCAGAAGCGGACGCCGGGGGCGCGGTCGTCCCCGTGGCGACATCGATCTCGCTCAGGAACTGCCTGGCGATGTCATCGCTGGTCGTCACCGAGCCGTTCACGATGTTCACGGCGTCGACCGTGCCCCGATCATAGAAGCGGGCATCGGCGTTGTTGTCGATCGTGAGGGCGGAACCGTTGAGCGCTACACCGATGAACAGTCCCCGGCTGCGAGAGTAGGAGTACACCTCCGAGGAGATCGTCGGATCGGTCGCTGCCGTGGCCTGCCGTCCGACGGGACCTGCGGCGACGGAGGCGTCCGCTCCGAGGGTGAGTTTCCCGCTGGTGATCTTGTCGATGCTGCGTTGCGTAGTAAAGACGAGCACGACGTCCGTGGACTGAATGCCCCACTGGAACCCCACGCTGCCGCCCGTGAGATTGATGAAGATCGGATTGCTGAACCGGCCGTAGCGGTTGCGCACCACGAGCACGCCGTTGCCGCGCGAGGCACCAAAGAAGAATGCGGCCTTGGTCACGTCCGGGACGATCGCGAGGCCGTACGCCCGCGAGAGCAAGCGCGAGGGCACGAACTGATCCGGCGTGCCGCGCAGCTCCTTGAGCACTTGCTTGGCCATGAGGAGCCGGGCCTCTTCGCGAGCCTGCGCGTGGGCGAGCGCGGCACTCAGTGCCAGCACGACCGAAAGTAGACCGAGACTCAGGCGTTTGAGCATTCCCGTGTTCCTGTCTCCAAAAGCCGACGCGGGATCGCGCGGGCTTCGGTAAGCTTACTCCAGCTGCGGCGCCTTGGGGTAAGATCGCCGCGAGGTCTCGCCATGAACCTGCAATCGGAAATCGATTATTTCAGCGAATTGCGGATGATCGACAAGGCCCGCCTGCTCAATCTCTTTCTGCACGAGCTTGCGGAGGAGGCGCGCGGCACTTACGGACCGGGCGCCGATCAGGTCCACGACGCGATGCACCTGCGATTCGTCAACGAGCTCGTGCACCGGCTGACGCGCGTCATAGAGCAGATGATGGCGGAGGATGCGGCGCGTCCCGCGGATGATGTCCTGCTTCGCATGCTCCTTTCTCCGCGCGCCGACAAGGACGCCGAGCGGCTGGTCTTCAACGCCTATCGACGCGCGATCCAGGGTTTCGAGAGCTTCGATACCACGGTGCTGATGAGCTCCTGACCGGCGCCGCGGCCGGCGAGGCGATGCGCTCACCCCACGCGCGATGATCGAGCAGCCGCTCACTCAGGTTCTCATCATGCTCGCGGCGTCCGTGTTCGTCGTGACGCTCGCGCGCCGGCTCGGCTGGCCTCCGATCCTCGGGTACCTGATCGTCGGGATGGGGCTCGGTCCGCATGCGGTCGGAGTGATTCCCGACAGCAGCACCATGCGCGTGCTGCCCGAGCTCGGCGTCGTCTTCCTCGTCTTCACGCTCGGTCTCGAGTTCTCGCTTCCGCGCATGCTGGCCATGCGCCGCGAGGTGTTCGGGCTCGGAGCGCTGCAGGTTACGGCGACCGCCGCCGCGTGCGCCGTCATCGTGCATTTGACCGGCGCGCCCTGGCTGGTCGCGGCCTTGATCGGCGGCGCCGTCGCCATGAGCTCGACCGCAATCATCCTGCATCAGCTCACGGACCGCGGAGAGCTCAACCGCACGCACGGCCGGCTCGCCGTGAGCATGCTGCTGTTCCAGGACCTCGCGTTCGTGCCGCTGCTCGCTCTCGCGTCGGGGCTGCAGCGGGGCCTGCCGAGCTTCTCGCTGGAGGCTGCGGTGCTCACCGCCGGCGCGGGTGTGCTCGCGGTCATCGCCGTGCTCGCGGCCGGGCGCTGGCTGCTGCGCCCGCTGTTCCACGAGATCGCGCACAGCCGCCTGCGCGAGCTGTTCACGCTCACCGCGCTGTTCGTCGTGCTCGCCTCGGCGTGGATTTCCTACCTCGCCGGCCTGTCGCTCGCGCTCGGAGCCTTCCTCGCCGGGATGATGCTTGCCGAGACGGAGTATCGCCATCAGGTCGAGGCGGTGATCCGTCCCTTCCGGGACATCCTGCTCGGACTGTTCTTCATCTCGGTCGGCATGCTGCTCGATGTGCGGCTGCTGCTCACGGAATTCGGACTCGTCTCCGCGCTGCTGCTCGGCATGCTCGCGCTCAAGACGCTGATCGCGGCACTTGCCACCCGGCTCTTCGTCGGCTCGACGTTCAAAGCCGTGCGCACGGCCGTCGTGGTGGCGATCGGCGGGGAGTTCGGCATCGCACTCCTCACGATCGTGCTCGACAGCGGGACCTCCTCCGGCACCGGCCTCGCGCAACCGTTGCTCGTCGCGGTGGTGCTGTCGATGGTCTTGAGTCCTCTGGTGCTCAATCACAACCGCGCCATCGCGCGCTTCGTTCTGCGCGAGCGCGGGCCGCGCACGACGCCAATCGAGCCGGATGCGGCGACCGTAAGTGCCCTGCAGGCGAGCGAGCACGTGATCCTCTGCGGCTACGGCCGCGTCGGCCAGAACGTCGCTCGCGTGCTCGAGTCCCAGAGCTTCGAGTACGTGGCTCTCGACATCGATCCGGCGCGGATCAGAGCGGCGCGGCAGGCGGGCGAGCCCGTGCTCTACGGCGACTCCGCCGACGAGGAGATGCTCGAGATGGCCGGCCTCGCCCGCGCCCGAGCCGTCGTCGTGAGCTTCTCGAACCCCGCGGTCGCGCTCGGGATCGTGCGCAGCGTGCGGCGCATGCGCGCGGACGTTCCGGTGCTCGTTCGGACCGCCGACGACGCGCGGCTGCAGGAGCTCAAGGACGCCGGTGCGACCGAAGTGGTGCCGGAGACGTTCGAGGCGAGCCTGATGCTCGTGTCTCAGGTGCTCATGCTCCTCGATGTTCCGGTGAGCCGCGTCGTGCACGCGATCGGAACGATCCGCGGGAACCGCTACCGGCTGCTGCGCAACATTCATCGGCGCGAGGATGCGCGTCCCGTGGACGAGGAGCGCCTCTACCGCGAGGAGCTCAAATCCATCGTCATTCCGCCCGGCGCCTGGGCCGTCGGACGCACCGTGAGCGACGTGCGGGCGCGCGGCGCGGAAGTGGCGATTACCGGGATACGCCGCCATGGCATCCTCGGCCGCGAGCCCTCGGGCGACACCTGCCTCAGGGAGGGCGACATCATCGTGGTTTACGGACTGCCGGAAGCGCTCGAGCACGCCGAAGGCGTTCTGCTCGCGGGATAGCTGCATGCGCCGGACCGAGATCCACTTTCCGCCGAAGCACGAGGCGCTGCGCGAGGACGTGCATGCGCTCGGCGAGCTGATCGGCGAGATGCTGCGCGAGCAGGGTGGGGCGGAGCTGCTCGAGACGGTCGAGCAGGATCGAGTCCTCGCCATCCGCCGCCGCGAGGGCGACGAGGCGGCGGCCGCGGAGCTCGCCGTGCGGGTGCGCGGGCGTCCCCCCGGCGAGGCTCGCGATCTCGTGCGCGCCTTCTCGACGTGGTTCCAGGCCGTCAACCTCGCCGAGAAGGTGCACCGCATCCGCCGCCGCCGCCAGTACTTCCTCAACGAGAGCGCGCGGCCCCAGCCGCGCGGCGTCGAGGACGCGCTCGCCACCCTGAAGGCGGAGGGCTGCTCGCTCCCCGAAGTGCTGCAGCTCATCGGGAAGCTCAGGATCGAGCCCGTGTTCGCGGCTCATCCGACCGAGTCGATGCGCCGCACGATCCTGCGCAGCCAGCAGCGTGTCGCGGGGCTGCTCCTCGGCCGGCTCGATCCGACGCTCACGCCGCAGGAATTGCGCAACCTCTGGGGCCGGATCCGCCAGGAGCTCACGGCGGGCTGGCAGACCGAGGAGCATCCGCGCGAGAAGCTGACCGTCGCGGACGAGCGCGAGCACGTGCTCTTCTATCTGAGCGAGGTGCTCTATCGCGTGGTGCCGGCGTTCTATGAGGAGATCGCCGATGCGCTCGCGAAGCTCTACGGCGTCGAGGCCGACGCGCTCGACCTGCCGCCCATCGTGCGGTTCGGCACCTGGGTCGGGGGCGACATGGACGGCAACCCCGACGTGCACGGCAAGACCATACGCGAGACCCTCGCGCGCCAGCAGCAGGTGATCGTCAACGCGTACTACGAGGAGTGCACGTCGCTCGCCCAGAGGCTCTCGCAGAGCGCGAGCCGCATCAGCGTCTCCTCCGCGCTCTCCAAGCGCATCGAGGAATACTCGACGCTGCTTCCGGGCTCCCGCGCCATCACTCCCGCGCGCCACGACCGCATGCCCTACCGGGTGTTCCTCGCCCAGATCGGCACGCGCCTGCGCAACACCTTCGAAGGCCGCGCCAACGCCTACGAGGACGCCGCGCAGCTGCGTGCGGACGTGCGGCTCATCGCCGAGAGCCTGCGGGCCAACAAAGGCTGGAACGCCGGCCACCACTCCGTGCAGCGCCTTCTGCGCCGCATCGACACGTTCGGATTCCATCTCGCAACGCTCGATGTGCGGCAGGAGAGCGCCGTGCACCACGCCGTTCTGGCGCGGGGCCTCGACGACCCGCAGTGGACGGCGCGAGCGAGCGCCGAGCGCCACCAGCTGCTGGCGCAGGCCATCGCGCGCGATTCCGGGCCGCGTACCGATCTCGATGCGCTCGGCAGGCGCGCGCTCGGCGTCTTCGAGGCTCTCCTGCAGGGCCGGCATCGCTACGGTCCCGATGCCGTCGGGTATTACACGGTGAGCGGGACCGCCGAGACGGACGACGTGCTCGGCGTCCTGCTCCTCGCGCGCTGGGCGGAGACCTCCGACCGGCACACGGGCCAGGTCGCGCTCGACATCGCGCCGATGTTCGATTCCCTCGCGACGCTCGAGAGAAGCGGCGAGGTCATGCGCAAGCTGCTCGCCGATCCCCTCTATCACCGCCATCTCGACGCTCGGGGGCGCCAGTGCGTCGTGATCGGATATGCCGAGAGCAGCAAGGAAGGCGGGCTGTGCGCGTCGCGGCTTGCGACGCAGCTCGCGCAGCGCGACCTCGCGCGCGCGCTGGCCGAGGCGGGCGAGCGCCACGTGATCTTTCACGCCCGAGGCGGCAGCATCGCGCTCGGCGGGGGCCGCATCGACACGCCGGTGCGGGCGGCACCCGCGGAGGCGGTCAACGGAGTGCTGCGCGTCACGGAGCAGGGCGAGGGGGTGAACCAGAGCTATGGGCTCGACTCGATCGCCATGCGTACGCTCGAGCGCGCGTTCAATGCCCTTGCGCTGTGCATGCCCTCGGCGCGGCGCTCGAGAAGACCGGGAGAGTCCGCCGGGCAGGTGCAATGCGCCGCGACTCTCGGAGCGGCAGCCCGCGCGGCCTACCGGCGGCTCGTCTTCGGCGATGCCGCGTTCTACGAGTACTTCCGTTGCGTCACGCCGATCGATGTGCTCGAGCGGATGCAGATTGGCTCGCGCCCCGCGTACCGCACGGGCAGCGAGACCCTCGAGTCGCTGCGCCCGGTGCCGTGGGCTTTCGCGTGGACGCAGTCCCGCCACCTGCTTCCGGCCTGGTACGGGGCGGGCAGCGGGCTCACTGCGGCAATCGCGGGCCACGGCCTGGAGGCGGTGCGGGACGCCTACGACAACTTGCTCTTCATCCGCAATTTGATCGACGACGTCGAGGCGACACTCGCGCGCGCGGACCTCGACATCGCGCGAGCGTACAACGTGCTCGCGCCGGCGCCGCTGCACCGGTTCTTCGCGGACATTCAAACCGAATACGCTCTGGCCCGGGAGCGCGTGCTCGAGGTGAAGCGCGAGCGCAATCTGCTCGACGGCGAGGCGACGTTGCAGCGGGCGATCCAGCTGCGCAATCCCTACGTCGACCCCATGAACCTCATGCAGATCGATCTGCTCGCGCGCTGGCGCGAGACTGAGAGGCAGGATCGCGATCTGTTCGAGGCGCTGCTCGCGAGCGTCAACGGTATTGCCCAGGGCCTGCAGAGCACCGGCTGAGCGCATCGAGCGGGGCGCTGCACTCGCTCCGCGGGATGGCCGGCATGTAGCCTTCGAGCATGGCGAGCAGCGCCGCGCGCGCGCGCGCCACCCGGCTTTTGATCGTGCCCACCGCGCAGCCGCAGATCGACGCGGCCTCCTCGTACGAGAAGCCGCTCGCGCTCACCAGGATCAGGGCGGCTCGCTGGCCGGGAGACAGTGCGGTGAGCGCGCGATTGAGGTCGCGCAGCTCGAGCTCGCCGTCGTGGTCCGGCGGCACGCTCGGCTCGGGAAGCTGATCGCGTGCGATGTCGTACGCTTCGAACTTCCGCCGCCGCAGCTGCGAGTAGTGCTCGTTGCGCAGGATCGTGAAGAGCCACGCCTTGAGGTTCGTGCCGGGTTTGAAACGCTCGATGTTGCCGAACGCGCGCAACAACGCCTCCTGAACGAGATCATCCGCCCGTACCCCATCGCGGCACAGCGAGCGGGCGAACGTGTGCAGCTGCGGCACGAGCGATACCATCTCTTCCGTCACGTTGTGATCGCTTTCGCCTGAGTCCATAGGCCCTCCTCAGGGCCTGCCTCGAGAACTTCGGGAACGGCCGCGCTACCACTCAGCAGCCGGCGTGCCCGCCGTCTGGGCCCGCTTCTTGCTCGATCGGCCGGCATGCGCGCCGCTACGGCGCGTACCGATGCTCGCCAGGATTGAGAGGGTGGCCGTGCGCAGATCCGTGGAGTCCGAGGTCTATCGCGTATCGCCGGGGCCGGTGAATACGTGGCGGGTGTACGTCGACCCCGCGCGCGAGATCGCCTCCTTCGGCGACCGGGGCACCGCGGTCGGCTACGCAATACGTCTTGCGCGCGGCGAGGTGAGCTGGCAATCGCTCGCCGCGTCCGCCGCCGGACTGACGCGGGCCGCCGCATCCTGAGCGCCCGTACGGCTGCGCTCAGGCGCGGCGGAAGTCCACGGCGGGGAGCTGCATGGAGCGGCGGTACTTGGTGACGGTGCGGCGGGCGACCTTCACGCCGCGGTCCGCGAGCAGCTCCGTCAGCTGCACATCGGAGAGCGGGTTGCGGCGGTCCTCGGCCGCGATGAACTCGCGAAGCAGCGCGCGGATCGCCGTCGCCGAGCACGAGCCGCCGCTCGTCGTCGCGAGCTGGCGCGAGAAGAAACGCTTGAATGCGACGACTCCGCGCGGCGTCGCCATGTACTTGTGGCTCGTGGCGCGCGAGACGGTCGACTCGTGCAGCCCAAGCTCGTCCGCGATCTCGCGCAGCGTGTGCGGCCGCATCGCGAGATCGCCGTAGTCGAAGAAATTGCGCTGCCGTGCGACGACGGCTTCCGCCACGCGCTGGATCGTGAGAAACCGTTGCTCGAGATTGCGCACCAGCCAGCGGGCCTCCTGAAGATGTTGCGCGAGCAGCGCGGTCTCGCCTTCGCGTACCTGCCGGAACTGCTCGGCGTACTGCTGGTTGACGCGGATGCGCGGATAGATCGCCGAGTTGATCGAGACGATCCAGCGCTTCTTCTCCTTTCTCACGATCACGTCCGGGACGATCGCCCGGGGCTCGAACGACCCGAGCTTCGAGCCGGGGCGCGGCTCGAGGCTGCGGACCAATTCCAGGGCGAGACGCAGCCGCTCCTCCGTGCACCCGAGCGCCTCGCGGAGCCGTTCGTGGTCGCGGGCGGCGACCAGCTCGAGCCTGCTTTGAACGATCTCGATCGCGAGCGCGCGCTCGGGCGTGTCGCCGTCCAGCGCGTTGAGCTGCAGGGCCAGGCATTCGGCGAGATCGCGTGCCGCGATACCGCTCGGCTCGAGCGTCTGCACGATGCGAAGCGCGGTCTCGAGCTCGCCGGACGCGATGCCCGGCTCCATGGCTGCGAGCTCGGCCAGGGATTGGCGCAGAAAGCCGTCGTCGTCGAGCGCATCGACGATCAGATTCGCGAGCGCGAAGTCGCGCTCCGTGAGGCCGAGCACGAGCAGCTGCTCGCGAAGCTGGTCGCGCAGCGTGCACGGCGCGGCGGTCCACTCCGTCCAGTCCGGCGTGTCCTCGCTCGCCGAGCCGGCGCCGACGCTCGAGAAGTCCAAGTCCTCGCTCGTAGTGCTGTCCGCGTCCTCAGCTTGAGAGTGTGTATCGCCGTTCTCCAGCGCCTCCTCGAGGAACGGATTCTGCGCGATGGCTTGGTGCAGTTCTTGCACGCACTCGAGGGCGGAGAGCTGAAGTAATTTCACCGACTGCTGCAGTCGGGGCGTCAAGGTGAGCTGCTGCTTCAGGCGCAGCCCCAGAACGGCATGGGTCATTGTGCCAAGTGGTCCTTTGCGGCGAGCTGGCCTTTTTAAAGCAACACCTATGCCAAGCGCCTCGCGCGCGCTCGCGCGGCGAGAGGGCCGCAGCGCGCTTCGCGGCGCGGCCGATGCGGCTCACAGGAAAACTTGCAACCTCGTGTAAGAACGCCAGCGGGAGCAGCTGCGGGCCGGATGAAGCGGTATGGGAGCGGTAAACGACAGGCACACGGCGCTCATCCGGCGGGAGCGGCAGCGCCGCGCCGCGGCTGAGCAGGCGAGTCGCTCCAAGGACGAGTTTCTCTCGAGGCTCTCGCATGAGCTGCGCTCGCCTCTCAACGCGATTCTCGGCTGGAATCGCATTCTCGCCGTCAAGCGCGCCGACGATGCGGAAGTCGTCGCCATGACGATGCGCATCGAGCGCGGCGCGCTGACGCTGCTCAAAATGGCGAACGATTTGCTCGATCTCGGGCGTCTCAGCGCGGGCAAGCTCAAAATCGAGCCCTGTCGCACCCGGCTCGCAAGCGTCGTTGAGGCTGCGCTGGATGCCTCGCGGCCGGCGGCAGCCGCCAAGGGCATCGAGATCCGCACCGCCATCGAGACGGCGGTGAGCGACGTCTATGGAGATCCACATCGGCTGCAGCAGGTTGTCTCCAATCTCCTGGCGAACGCCATCCAGTACACCGGACCGGGCGGACACGTTCTGGTGAGCTTGCGCGCCACGCGCGGTCGCCTCGAGCTCGCTGTTCGCGACAGCGGGCAGGGCGTGCCCGCAGAGCAGCTTCCCCACCTGTTCGAGCGCTTCCGCGAGGGTCGCTTCGCGACGCGCCAAACGTCGGGGCTCGGCCTGGGACTCGCGTTCGTGCACGAGATCGTCGCGCTGCATGGCGGGTCGGTCGGTGTGGCAAGCGACGGGCCGGGCCACGGCGCAACGTTCACCGTGCGCCTGCCCAGGCTGCGCAAGCACGATGACATCCGCGACGAGATCCATGGCGAGCACGAAGCGTCCCGTCGACACGATGCGTGCCCTCGATCAGACCCGCCGCGTCAGGCGCTCGCCGGGCTCTCCATTCTCGTGGTGGACGATCAAGCCGATGCACGCACGATGGTGGCCGAGACGCTGCGGCTCGAGGGCGCGCGCGTCACGGAGAGCGACTCCGCCGCGTCCGCGCTCGATGCGCTCAACGCGCGCGACGCGCGCTATGACGCAATGGTCACCGACATCGGGATGCCCTCGGAGGATGGGTACTCTTTGGTGCGAAAGCTGCGCCTCGCTCCGTTCGGGCAGCGGGTGATCGCCGTTGCGCTCACCGGCTACGCCTCGCAGCGCGACAAGGAAGCCGCCATGCGGGCCGGATTCGACGTCCATGTGGCGAAGCCCGTCGACTTCGACGACTTCGTGGCCTTGATCGCGCGCATGACACGAGCCGCGCGGCGCACGCGCGGACGTTGAATCAAAGAGACGGTCCGCTCAGATCCCGGATTGCCACGTGCTCGGCATGCCTGCTGCGCCGATCGCGCCTTCGATGGTGAGGCAGGCATCGCGTGCTTCGGGCTGGGCTCGCAGGCTCCGGGCGATGGAATTGAGGAATGTGCACATGAGCGGCACGTTGGGGTGCCGAGCGCGCAGCTCGGTTTCGACTCGATCGATCAGCTCGACCACATCGAGCTGATCGCAGCTCGGAAAGGTCATGGTCAGCACGGCCTGCTGCACCGTGCTCAGGGCCTGGTGTATGGCTTCCAGGTGCTCCCCATCCATGCGACACATTTGAACTCCAATCGCCGGCCGGGCGCAACTGCCGAGACTGTTGCTCCGATCACGGTGAAGCCCGTCGGGGGAAACGGTTCGAGCAAAAAAAAAGCGGGCTGGTCGCACCACAGCCCGCCAAACGGGGGGTCTTCGGTTGACTCGCCGCGGCCTGTGCCGCGGCGCTCTAAAACTGCACGGAGAAAGACGCAAGGCGCATTCCCGCGCAAGAGAATGCAAGGCACGTGCCAGTGGGCGCGAAGGAGCTCCGCTCACCAGCGATTGGTATGGGCACAGTTCGTGCTTGACTGGCTGCGGAGCGCAGTGATTCTCGGCGAGGCGAGCGCATCTGCCGCACCATCGACATGCGCAGCATCGACTGGCCCGTTGACCGTGTCAGGCGATTGCTTGGATTGAAGAGCGGTCGTCGGGATGCTCAGAACGCCCTGCATTTCCCTGGCTCGTGAAGCGCTGTAAATTTTACAATATACTGCAAAATGTGCTTGCTCGACAGCGCTCGCACTGACGTACGGCGCGGCATCGATTTTGCACGCGAATAGGCTCGCGGCCGCGCTCGGGGCCGGCAGCGCGGTTGCTCGTGAGGGAGGGTTGCTGCCGCGCGGTGGAGCAGCGCCGCGCTTCGCGCGACTCGTCGCGGTGTATCGGATTCATCCCGAGCGCCGGTCGATCCGAACAACGCCTCTCCTCATCGAAAGAGGGTTTTCTCACAAGCATCGATCGTTCCTGTCTCCAGTGCGCGACGGCTACCCGATCTTTGCGAATGGATGCAACATCGGTCTCGGGAGACGGGCAGAATGAATCATTCCGGAACCGGCGAGGCTCAAATGGCACATGCGCTGATTGTGGACGACGATCCCGACGTGGTGGAGTGGCTGCAGGAAGTCGCCCGCATGGAGGGATTCACGATCGCCCGGGCGCACTCGCTGCGTGAGGCGCGCATCGAGCTCGGGCGCCAGCGGCCCGATGTCTTGCTGACAGACCTGAGGCTGCCCGATGGCGAAGGTATCGAGCTCTTGCGCGAGCTCGACAAGCCCGACGCCACCGAGGTCATCGTCGTGACGGGGCACGCGACGGTCGACAGCGCCGTCGCGGCGTTGCGCGCGGGAGCGAGCGACTACCTGGTGAAGCCCGCGGATCTCGAGCGTGTGCAGGCCGTGCTGCGCCATGCGAAGAAAACCTCGGCTCTTCAGCATGAGATCGGCGAGCTGCGGGACGAACTGCGCAAGCTCGGGCGCTTCGGCCGCATTCTCGGCAGCTCGCAACGCATGCAGGTCGTGTATGACCAGCTGAGCAGAGTCGCGCCCACCTCGGCAACGGTTCTGCTGATCGGCGAGAGCGGCACGGGAAAGGAGCTCGCGGCGCAGACACTCCATGAGCTGAGCCGGCGCCGCGCGGCGCCGTTCCTGCCTCTCAACTGCGGCGCCGTCGCTCCCCAGCTCATCGAGAGCGAGCTGTTCGGCCACGAGCGCGGCAGCTTCACGGGAGCCGACCGGCAGCACAAGGGCTTCTTCGAGCGCGCGAACGGCGGCAGCATCTTTCTCGACGAGATCACCGAGATGCCGATGGAGCTTCAGGTGAAGCTGCTGCGCGTGCTCGAGACCGGATCGTTCACGCGCGTCGGCGGCGTGCAGCAAATGGCGAGCGACGTGCGGGTGATCGCGGCGACGAATCGCGACCCGGAAAAGGCGGTCGCGGACGGCAAGCTGCGCGAGGATCTCTACCATCGGCTGAACGTTTTCCCGATCAAGCTGCCGCCCCTGCGCGAGCGCGGCTCGGACATCGAGCAGCTCGCGCAGTACTTCCTCGACGAGCTCAACCGCATCGAGGCGACGAACAAGTCGTTCTCGCGCGATACGCTCGTGCGGCTCTATCAGCACAGCTGGCCGGGCAACGTGCGCGAGATCAAGAACTACGTGCAGCGCGCCTTCATCATGGCCGACGATCAGATCGAGTGCGATCTCGGCGCATCCGACACGCCGGACTCCGCGCCAAAGCCGGACGACACCACGACGGTCACCATCCGCGTCGGCACTCCGCTCGAGGAGGTGGAGCGCCGCGTGACCATGGCGACGCTCGCATACTGCGGCCACGTCAAGCGCAAGGCGGCCGAGATTCTCGGCGTGAGCTTGAAGACGCTCTACAACAGGCTCGAAGCCTACAACGGCAAGGAAGCCTCGGGCGTCGGTGCCGCGGCGCATGGCGGCGATGCGGCGCGCGGGAGCGACGCGGCGCATTGATGTGACGCGGCGTACTGACTTGACGCGGCGTATTGACGCGACGCGTGAGCGCCGCGCGGCGTTCGGTCGCTTACGCCTTGCGCCGGAACGCGCGCAGCGCCGCGGCAATCACGAGCCAGCGCACGCGAGGTGACTTCAGCGCGCGCAGCAGCACCCGGCCCGCTCCCGTCGCCCACGTGAGCACCCGCCGCTGCTCCCAGCGCGCGAACGTCGCGGCGAGCTCCGCGCGTTGCACGTCGGCCTCGAGCTCGAGCAGCTCCTGGCGGCGCGCGATGTATCGAGCCCGCTGTTTCGCGCTCACGGCTCGTGGCCCAGCGACGCTCGATCGAGGCGCAGTTGGGCGATCAGACGGGAGAACGGCGGATCGCGCCCGAGCGCCCGCCTGAGAACGATCCAGCTCGTCAGGGCGGCCAGCACGAAGAGCACGAAGAGCGCTCCCAGGACGATCAAGCGGGCCTGCGGGGGGAGCGCGAGCGCCACCCACAGCACCAGCGTGAAGCCTGCGAGCCACGCACAGACCGCCGTGATGACCGCGAGGCGCAGCGCGCGCGTGATCCGCAATTTCTCCTGCTCGAGCTCTATCGCAAGCATCTCGAGCCGCGTCTGCGCGATGCGCAGCAGCTCGCCGAGCAGGGATCTGCCGCGCGTGATGAGGGGTTCTCTCTCGCTCATGGGGGCTGTGCGGGGGCGGGCGCCGGTCGGCGGCGCCGGCCGGCGAGCAGTACGCCGGCAACGAGCCCGATGCCCGCGCCGATCGCCACCACGGTCCAGGGATTATCCCGCATCCAGCGCTCGACGGCGGCCGCTGCGCGCTCGCTCATGCGGTTCGCATCGCTCGTCATGGCGTCGAGGCGCGCCCGTGCCGATTGAATGCTCTCCGAGACGCGCCGGCGCAGCGGGTCGAGCCGTCCATCACCGTCGTCCGCGAGCGCTTCGAGCAGCGCTTCGGCGTGGTCCACGATGTTGCGCAGCTCCTCGTCGAGAGCCGCGGAATTTTCGGTCGTCTGACTCACCGGCCGGGCTCAATGGAAACGGAGGGAAACTCGAGGGTCTCGTGCATCGGGGCCTGCCCGATCCGCGCTCCGAAATGGACCGCCGCGTGCCGCATACCCCGATTCTATCCGATCGCCGGAGTCGGCACACAGCAACAATCATTCCCACGGGAGGCGCGCATTCAGTGGCCCTCGAAGCGCACGAGGGTATGCACGGCGACGCCCATGGCCTCGAGCCTCTTTGCTCCACCGAGGTCCGGCAGGTCGATGATGAAGCAGGCGCCGAGCAGCTGCGAGCCGAGCGATCGCAAGAGCTTCACGGCCGCCTCGGCCGTGCCGCCCGTTGCGATCAGATCGTCGACGAG
>JASHTA010000266.1 GCA_030040795.1 Gammaproteobacteria bacterium
CTGGCAGGTGTACACCAACGACACCGGCCGCTCCGCCGAGAATTACCAGAACCTGGTGATCGCGTATCGCAACAACGAGGCGGTGCGCCTCAAGGACATTGCGCACGTGTACGACGGTGTCGAGGACATCCACAACATGGGGCTGTTCGACGGACAGCCCGCGATCATCGTCATCGTCACACGCCAGCCGAACGCCAACATCATCCAGACGGTCGACGGCATCAATGCGATCCTGCCCCAGCTGCGCAGAGATCTGCCGCACGACGTGCAGCTCACCGTTGCGTCCGACCGGACCATCAGCATCCGCGCCTCCCTGCGCGAGGTGGAGGTGACGCTGCTCATCGCGCTGCTGCTCGTCGTGCTCGTCACGAGCCTGTTCCTCTCGAGCCTCAGGGCGACCCTGATCCCGGCCGTGGCGGTCGTGACCTCCCTCCTCGGCACCATCGGCGTCATGTACCTGGTCGGCTTCAGCCTCAACAACCTCTCTCTCATGGCGCTCACCGTCGCGACGGGCTTCGTCGTGGACGACGCCATCGTCGTGCTCGAGAACGTATCGCGCCATCTCGAGGCGGGGATGGGCCGCTTCGAGGCCGCGCTCACCGGCACGCGCGAGGTGGGCTTCACCGTGCTGTCGATCAGCATCTCGCTCATCGCGGTGTTCATCCCCCTCATCTTCATGGGCGGTATCGTCGGGCGCCTCTTCCGCGAGTTCGCGGTCACGCTGTCCTCGGCGGTGCTCATCTCCCTCGTCATTTCCCTGACGACGACCGCCATGCTGTGCGCGTACATCCTGAAGCCTGGCGCGGCGGCCGGCGCCTCGCCTGCCGCTCCCGGCCGTGCGGCCCGCTGGGCCCGTGCCTCCTTCTCGCGCATCCTCGCCGTGTATGGGCGCGGACTCGACTGGTCCCTCGACCACGCGCCCGTCATGCTCGTGCTGCTCATCGGCACCATCGGACTCACGATCTACCTGTACGTCGTCGCCCCCAAGGGCTTCTTCCCGCAGCAGGACACCGGCCAGATCAACTGCGGCATACGCGCCGACCAGTCGATCTCCTTCCAGGCGACCGAGGACAAGCTCCGCCAAGTCATCGGCATCATCGCCCACGACCCGGCCGTCCAGCACGTCGTTGGCTTCACCGGCGGGACCCGCGCAGGCACCGCCTTCATGTTCGCCACGCTGAAACCGCGCTCCGAGCGGCCTGGGCACATGAGCGGCCAGCAAGTGATCGCGCGACTTCGCCCGCAGCTCAACCACATCACGGGCCTCAGGGTCTTCTTGAACCCCGTGCAGGACATGCGGATCGGCGGCCGGCAGGCGAACGCCAACTACCAGTACACGCTGCAGAGCGACAACGAGGATGAGCTCAGGCTCTGGGCGACGAGGCTCGCCAATCAGATGAAGCTCGAGCCTGCAGTCACGGATGTCGACACGGACCAAGAGGAGCATGGTCTCGAGTCCTTCTTGAACATCGATCGCGATACGGCCGCCCGGCTCGGTATCGCATCAGTCAACATCGACAACATCCTCTACGATGCCTTCGGACAGGAGCTGGTCGCGACGATCTATGCGGTCCTCAATCAGTATCACGTCGTCATGGACGTGGACCCCCGCTACACCGCGGAGCCCACGGCGCTCAACGACGTTTACGTCGAGACCGGCCAGGCCGCCGTCCCGAAGCAGGGGCTCGCCGCGACGGCGGCCGGCAATGCCTCCGGAGCGAGCGCTTTCAACGCGAGCGGCGCCATCACGAGCTCCCAGACGGGCGGCGGCGGCGGCGCCGCGAACGGCTCGAGCACCGTGAGCGCCACGGTGAACTCCCTCACCATTCCAGGAGCTCCGTCGATGGTGGAAGCCGCGGCGCCCGGCGCGCCCGGCTCTACGGTAATGACGAGCTCGGGGATCGGATCCACGGCGGGTGCAGCGAGCCAGGGCGCAGTGAGCCTGCCCAGCACGACTCCGACGAGCGAGTCTTCCGGCACACCGACGATGACCGAGTCTGCACCGGCCGCCGCGTCAGTCCAGGCCGGCGGCGGATCCACAGGGATGTCGTCCTCGGGCGGTGCCGCAGCTGCAGCTGCGTCTACCATCTGTGGCAACAGCCCGACATCCATCGTTCCGAAACTGACGAGCACCTCACTCACTAGCTTGACGACGACCAGCTCCGTCTCACCGCCCGTGACGTTCCCGTCCATCTCCACCAAGAACCCCATTACCGCCGCGCCGCCGGTCAACAGTACGGGCTGCGCGAGCCCGCCCGTCGCGCCGATCCTCGAAGTACGCAACGCATCGACGGGCAACGCCGTCAGCACGGCGGCCGACACGATGGTCCCTCTCTCGTCGATTGCCCAGTTCACCACGGCATCGGCACCGGTCTCCGTCAACCACCAGAACACCGCGCTCGCGACCACCATCGCCTTCAATCTCGCGCCCGGGTACGCCCTGAGCGATGCGGCGGCGGCATTCGCGGACGCCGAGAACCGGATCGACATGCCGACCAGCGTGCACGGCAGTTTCCAAGGAACGGCGAGGACCTTCGAGACCTCCGTCGGGGATGAGCCGGTGCTGATCGGCGCGGCGCTGGTCGCGATCTACATCGTCCTCGGCATCCTCTACGAAAGCTACGTGCACCCGTTCACGGTGCTCTCGACGCTGCCCTCGGCCGGTGTCGGCGCCGTGCTCGCCCTGCTGATCTTCCATATGGAGTTCTCGATCATCGCCCTGATCGGCGTGATCCTCCTGATCGGCATCGTCAAGAAGAACGCCATCCTCATCATCGACTTCGCCCTCGACGCGGAGCGTGCGCGCGGGCTCTCCTCCCGCGAGGCGATTCGCGAAGCATGCATGCTCCGCTTCCGCCCGATTCTGATGACGACGCTCGCCGCGGCCCTCGGCGGCCTGCCGCTCGCGATCGGGTTCGGCGAGGGGGCGGAGCTGCGCCAGCCGCTCGGCGTCTCGATCGTGGGCGGACTGCTCATGAGCCAGTTGCTCACGCTGTTCACCACGCCCGTGGTCTACCTCTATCTCGACAAGCTGCGACGGCCGAGAGTGAACGAGCGCTACCTGAGCCGCGAGGCTGGCGGAGCAGAGCCGCAGCCCGTCTGAACGCCGAGCACCCAGAGTGAACGAGCCCCCGATGTACGAGTCCCCGATGCACCAGCCCCCGATGCGCCAACCCCCGATGCGCGAAACCCGGATCCGCGAGCCCGGGACGATCCTGCCCCGGAGGGACGAGGCCGCGCGGCATACCTCACTCCGACGCGCGCTCGAGGCCACTGCGCTTGTGCTCGCCTCGGTGCTCTGCGGCTGCGCGATCGGACCGAACTTCAAGCGGCCGGCGATGGAGACGCCGCAGCAGTTCAAGAACGCGACCGCAACCACGTCCACCGCGGCTCCGCCGGACCAATGGTGGACGATGTTTCACGACCCCATGCTCGATCAGCTCATCAACGAGGTCGACGTTTCCAATCAGAACCTCGCGGAAGCGTCGGCCGCGTACGACGAGGCGGTCGCTGCCGTCACCGAAGCACGCGCGTCGTTCTTCCCCTCGCTCAGCGCGAGCGCAAGCGCCGAGCGCGTGAAGAGCGGAGCGGGCAGCAATACGTTCGCGAGCGTGGGTTCCGTGTCGGTGGCGCCTAACACCGGCGGCGGTAATACGTATTCGACCTATCAGCTGAGCGGCAACGCGACCTGGGAGCTCGACGTGTGGGGCCAGTTGCGGCGCGAGCTCGAGAGCGCGAAGGAGACCGCGAGGGCGGACCTCGCGAACATCGCGAATGCGCGGCTGGCCGCGCAGAACGAGCTCGCCGCCGCCTATCTCGAGCTGCGGGGCGCGGATGCCGAGATTGCGCTCCTCGACTCGAGCGTCAAAGCGTACCAGCGCACGCTCGACATCACGACCAACCGCTACAAGGCCGGCACGGTGGCCAAGAGCGACGTGCTCGAGGCAGAGACCTCGGTCTTCACGGCGCAGCAGCAGCAAGCCGCAACCCGGCTTCAGCGCGCCCAGCTCGAAGATGCGATCGCGGCGCTCATCGGCAAGCCGGCAAGCGACTTTCACATCGTCCCGGCCAGCAGCTGGAACGCGACGATTCCGGCCATTCCGGTCGGCGTGCCGACCACCCTCCTTCGCCGCCGTCCGGACATCATGGCCGCGGAGCACAATGTCGCCTCGGCCAATGCGGAAATCGGCGTCCAGGAGGCCAACTACTTCCCTCAGCTGACGCTCACCGGATCGTACGGCTTTCTCTCGAGCAGCCTCGGAACGCTGTTCGAGGCCGTCAACAGGACCCGCGAGGCCGCGCTCTCCGCCTCGGACACGCTGTTCAACTTCGGCAGCACCCAGGCGAAGGTCACGCAGGCTCGCGCCGAATACCGGCAGAGCGTTGCGGCCTATTACCAGACGATCCTCACCGCCTTCCAGGATGTCGAGAACGACCTCGCCGCGATCGATTGGGATCGGCAGCAATACGACATCATCAAGAAGGATTCCGACGCCGCGGATGAGAATGAGCGGCTGACGCTGAATGAGTACAAGGCCGGCACCGTGGACTTCACGACCGTCGTGGTCGCGCAGGCCGCGGCCCTCAGCGCGCGGGTCTCGCTCGCGCAGATTACCGTCTCCGAGCAAACGGCGGCGGTGAGCCTCGTGACCGACCTCGGCGGAGGATGGAAGCCGGCGGCGGCGGTACAGACCGCCGCTCGCTAAGCCGATCGCCACCGACTGCCTTCGGCCGCGAGGCACCGCCCGCGGCCGCGTGGCCCTGCGCGCCCTGCGCGCCCTGATCCCCCGAACGCCCTGATCCCCCGAACGCCCTGCGCCCCCGAGCGCCATGCGCCCTGCGCCCCGAGCGCCCGCGCACGTCTCCAGCGCACGCCCCCCGCGTGAAATTTCATTCACTGGCTGGCACGCGCCGCGCCGCTAGCATGTTCTCGAGGACAAAGCCTCCATGCTATGCGGAGAATACCGATGAGGACTCAATACAAGCGGACGCTTCTTCGGCGCACATCTCCCGTCATTGCGCCCTGCATCGTAGCGTGCATGATCGTCGCCGCCTGTGCCTCTGCCTCGC
>JASHTA010000267.1 GCA_030040795.1 Gammaproteobacteria bacterium
GGCGGGCAGCACGTCAACAAGACCGAGTCCGCGGTGCGCATCACGCACCTGCCGACAGGGATCGTCGTCGCGTGCCAGAACGAGCGCAGCCAGCACAAGAACCGCTCCACCGCGATGAAGATGCTGAAGGCGAAGCTTTACGAGCTCGAGGTCAACAAGCGCAATGCCGCGGCGAAGGTGCTCGAGGACTCCAAGTCCGACGTGAGCTGGGGCAACCAGATTCGCTCGTACGTGCTTGATCAGTCACGCATCAAGGACCTGCGCACGGGCGTCGAGGTGGGCAACACTGCGGCGGTGCTCGACGGCGATCTCGATCCGTTCATGGAAGCCTCTCTGAAGGCGGGGGTCTAAGTGTCGCAAGAGAATGAGCCGGGCGGGCAGGGCGACCCGGGCGTTGATGAGAACAAGCTCATCGCGGAGCGGCGCGCGAAGCTCGCGCGCCTGCGCGCGGCCGGCCAGGCGTTTCCCAACGACTACCGCCGCGACGCGCTCGCCGGGGAGCTGCAAGCCGCGTTCGGCGAGCGGTCGGGCGAGTGGCTCGAGGCGAACCCCACGCGCGTGCGAGTCGGCGGACGACTCATGTCCAAGCGCCTGATGGGCAAGGCGAGCTTTGCGAAGATCGCGGATCGCACGGGACAGATCCAGCTCTTCCTGCAGCAGCACGCGCTCGGCGACGCCTATGAGCAGTTCAAGGGCTACGACGTGGGGGACATCGTCGGCGCCGGTGGAATGCTGTTCCGGACCAAGACGAACGAGCTCTCCGTGCGCGTGGACAGCCTGCGGATGCTCGTCAAGTCGCTGCGGCCGCTGCCCGACAAGTGGCACGGCCTCGCCGATACCGAGCTGCGCTATCGGCAGCGCTACGTCGACCTGATCGTGAACGAGGCGAGCGTCAAGGTCCTGCACACGCGCGCGCGCATCGTGCGCTACCTCAGGGATTTTCTCGACGCGCTCGATTTCCTCGAGGTCGAGACGCCGATGATGCAGCTCATCCCGGGCGGCGCAACGGCACGCCCGTTCGTGACGCATCACAATGCGCTCGGGGTTGACATGTACCTGCGGATCGCCCCGGAGCTGTACTTGAAGCGCCTGATCGTCGGGGGACTCGAGCGCGTCTACGAGATCAACCGCAACTTTCGCAACGAGGGGCTCTCGACGCGCCACAACCCGGAATTCACGATGCTCGAGCTGTACCTCGCGTACGCCGACTATGGCGATCTGATGGATTGGGCCGAGAAGGCGACGCGAGGGCTCGCGAACGCCGTGCACGGCTCCACGCAGCTCGTATACCAGGGCCGAACCTACGATCTCGCCGCGCCGTTTCGCCGCCTGACGGTGGAGCAGGCGATCCTCGAGAGCAATCCCGGACTTGAGGCCCGCTCGCTGCGGGACCTCGCAACGCTGCGTCGGGTCTGCGAGCAAGCAGGCATTGCCTTTCGCCCGAGCGACGGCGCAGGGAAGCTTCAGATCGAGATCTTCGAGAAGACGGCCGAGCACCGGCTCGATGCGCCGACGTTCGTCTACGCGTATCCGGCGGAGGTTTCCCCGCTCTCGCGCGCGAGCGATGCGGATCCCTTCGTCGTCGATCGCTTCGAGCTGTTCATCGCCGGGCGCGAGCTCGCCAATGGTTTCTCCGAGCTCAACGATCCGGAGGAGCAGGCGGCGCGCTTCAGGGCGCAGGTGGCGCGCAAGGAGCAGGGCGACGAGGAGGCAATGTTCTACGACGCGGACTATATCCGGGCGCTCGAGCACGGCATGCCTCCGACGGCGGGCCTTGGCGTCGGCATCGACCGTCTCGTCATGCTCTTCACCGACTCCCCCTCCATCCGCGATGTGATCGCCTTTCCGCATCTGCGGCCGGAAGCGTGACTCGCCCGAGCTCAGCCCCGATCGGCGTGTTCGACTCGGGCATCGGCGGACTCACTGTCCTGCGCGCGTTGCTCGCCGAGCTGCCGCGCGAGCGATTCCGCTATCTCGGCGACACCGCGCGCCTGCCCTACGGAACCAAGACGGGTGAGACGGTCGTGCGCTACAGCCTTCAGGCCGCGGAGGCGCTGCTCGACCTCGGCGTGAAGTGCCTCGTGGTCGCGTGCAACACCGCCTCCGCGGTCGGGCTCGAGGCGATTCGCGACCGCGTTAGACCCCTGCCGGTGATCGGGGTGATCGAGCCGGGCGCCGAAGCCGCTTGCCTCGCGACCCGCTCGGGTCACATTGCCGTCATGGGTACCGAGCGGACCGTGAGCGGCGGCGCCTATCAGCAGGCGATTCTCAAGCGCCGGCCGGACGCCCGCATCGACGCGCTGCCCGCGCAGCTGTTCGTCGCGCTTGCCGAGGAGGGTCTGAGCGAGGGGGCAATCGCCGAGAGCGTGGCGCGCCACTATCTCGGAGCGCTCTTCGAGGGCCACGGCGCGGAATCGGGCGAGTCGGTTCCCGACACGATCGTCCTCGGCTGCACGCACTTCCCGGTGCTAACCTCCGCCATTCGAGCGGTCGTTGGACCTCGTGTGCGGATCGTCGATTCCGCCGAGACCACCGCGCGGGTCGTCCGCGCGGAGCTCGCAGCGAACGGGCTGGCCAGCTCGAGCGGTGCGCAGGCCTTGGGGGCTGCCCAAGTCCCGGGGGCCGCGCAGGCCTCGAGCGTCGCGGAGGCCTCGAGTACCGCGGAGCCCTCGAGCGCCGTGCAATTCATTGCGACGGACGGGGCGGAGCGCTTCGCGCGCGTCGGCAGCCGCTTCCTCGGCCGGCCCATCCGGCCGGATGAGGTGCAGCTGATCGATCTCTGAGAGATCTCTGAAAGAAGCCCAGGCGCTCGAGAGGAGCCCTTTGAGCCCAATCCGCGTCCCCGCATCCCGGACGCTCTCCGCGCCGGCCATCGTTCCGCGTCTGGACGGCGTCGACCTGATTCGCGGCCTCTCCATCCTCGCAGTGGTGCTCCTGCACATCAGCATCTTCGCGCATCGAGGCAACATCAACGTCGGGCAGGGGCTGCCGCCCTGGCTGCGCTATCTCATCTTCAGCAACGGCGGCAACGGCGTGTCGGCGTTCTTCGTCGTCTCCGGCTTTCTTCTCAGAGCCTTTGAATCGCGCACTGCGGGGCAGCGGCCCTGTTCCCCCGGGGCCGCCGGCCGCGGATTCCTCCGTCAAGGGTGAAGCGGAATCCGGAGGATATTCCGCAGGCGCTCCGTTCGGGTGAGTACGTAGGTCGAAGGATCCGCGCATGGAGCGAACCCGTCGGTCGATTGCGGCAGGAGCCTTCTGGAGCCTCAGACCCGCACCAAGGCGTTCTCGCTCACGAACAGATTGCGTGAGCGGAATGCCGGCGGGCTCTCGAGCAGCAGAACGGCACGCACGCCCGCGAGCGAGGATGCGAACCAAGGCCGACGGAGCTTCCGTAGCTCCGCGTCCACCCAATGCGGGAGCGGTAGATTGAACCGGCGCGCGAGTTCTTCCGCCGTCGCGGCCAAGTATGCGTCCTGGACTCTCCCAATATTGGCGAAGTGTGGCGCGAGCGGTCGCGGCTCCTCGGTCAGCGCATCGGCAGAGGGCGCTGCGTAGAATGCGTCTAGAAAATTGCCGAGGCACAGGTCGAACGAGTCGCCACGCGTCACGCGCTCTGCGACGCCCGCCAGGCTGGCGGGCCTCATACAGAGCCCTCCTGAAACAAACTTTCGACAAGGTACTGCGTCTTGACCGGAATCTGGTTCGCGGGGTAGTACTGCGCCACGATGTCGAGCACCTCTTTGGCCGACTTCAGTCCAAGGTGCCTGATTAGAAAGGCAATGTCGGCTACGTCGGACTGTTCACCCATTGTGCCACCGATCCGAGAGGCCATGCACTTCATGGCGAGCAGGTACTCCGGCACGGGCATCGTCAGCCTCAGGTGTGGAAACTGGGGGAGATTTCCCGCCGTCGTCTCGTGGCGCGAAGATAGGAAACCTTTGACGCCGTCATTTAACCAGTTGGCTGGCAGCCGTTCCTCGCGAGCGATGCGGTCCGCCAGCTCTCGGATTGTTTTGGGAGGCTTGAAGAGCGCATCGACGTCCTTGGTCGCAAGTCGCGCCGAATAGGCGAGGACCATCACGGTACCGCCAAACAAGCAGATCTCTCCGGTCACGCCTTGCTCGCCGAGCTTATCGGAGAGGGCTCGGAGGGCATTGAGGAGCTCGTCGCGGGCGAGAGCCGAGGCGGGCGGCAGGATGGCACCGTCGTCGCTCATAGCTGGTGCGGTATCCGTTCGAGGCCGTAGATCACGAGCTGGTGTTTCCAAAGGATTATACCCCGGCTTGGCAGGCCCCCCGGCTATACCGATGGGCCAGAGAGACGGGATCGAAATTCGGTCGCGCCCGTCGACCGGGATACATCCTCGCCTAGCTCGGCAGAGAGTACGGCAGCGCAAGCGGTTCGACGGCGAGCGGACCGTGCGCGGCGCTCTCAGGCTCACCGTCCGGCTCGCGCGGGCCCTGTGGATCGGGTGAGGTGACGGCAAGGAACTCGCAGCGCCCATCGGCCAGTTGAGCGGCCTCGACCACGCGAAAGCCACGTCCGTCAGTGAGCGTCCCGCTGTCGCCCGGCGCGAGCGACGCGCCAGCCACGGTGCGCCACCGCTGCATGCGGCGCTTGACGCGCCCGCGATAATGCGCGCGCGCGATGACTTCCTGCCCGGTGTAGCAGCCCTTGGAGAACGCGATGCCGTCAATCAAATCGAGGTTGAGCATCTGCGCGACGAAGGCCTCGGACGTGCGCGCGTACACCTGAGGGAGTCCAGAGGCGATGTCGAGCAGGGTCCACGCGCGGCGCTCGCCGACCGCGCTCGCCGTGGTGTTGGCCGCGCGTAGCGCAAGCCAGCGCGCGGGCCCATCGGCGACCTGGATGGCAAGCGGCGCCGGCGCCTCTGCCTGCACGACGCCTTCGATGCGCCAGCTCGCGGAGTCATCGCTCAACTGCACCTTCGCACGCAGCACGAAACGCGCGAGGCGCGACAGCACGGCGGGGAGAACATCGCGCGGCAACACCGCGAGAATGTCCCGCTCGGCCGCTTGCACGAGCCGTAGGATCGCGATGGCGCGGCCCTGGGGATTGTGGTAGCCGGCGAGCAGCGAGCCCTGCGAGGCGAGCCGCGTCATATCGTTCGAGAGCTGTCCCTGCAGGAAAGGTGCGGCATCCGCACCTCGGACGCGCAGCACGCCAAGATCCGCGAGCGCAATAGCGGCGGACTCTCGGGCAGGGGTCGCGGGCACCGGAGCGGACTCCTGGTTTTCAGGCCGTTTCATGGCTGTGAAGGCCGAATTCTGGCAGACTTTCACCTCCGCCGGGAGCACTCATGAGCCCACCAGAGACGAGCGGCGCGCCGCCACGCGGACGGCCGCTTTCACCTCACATGTCGATCTACCGGATGAGCCGGTACAGCCTGCTCAGCTCGATTTCCAATCGGTTTGCGGGACTGCTCCTGAGCCTCGGCCTGCTGTTGCTGCTTTACTGGCTCATCTCGCTCGCCGAGGGTGCGCGTGCGTATGCCGGCGCACACGCGGTGCTCTCGAGCCTGCCGCTCAAGGTGATTTACGCGCTGCTCGCGCTCGCCTTCGCCTACCACCTTGCCGCGGGTGTCCGGCATCTCGTCTGGGACACGGGCCACGGCCTCTCGCGGCAGCAATCGCAGCGCAGCGCGCGATGGGTGTTCGCGATCGCCCTGCTGATCGCGGCGGTTCTCATCTGGTGGGCGCTCTTCAGCGGCGCGGGTGCGCAATGAGCTGGCGCTCGGCCCTCGGACGCGTGGAAGGTCACGGCTCCGCGAAGGAGGGTGTCAGCCACTGGTGGGTCCAGCGCCTCACCTCCGTCGCGCTGATCCCGCTCGGCTGCTGGTTTGTCATCGCGCTGCTCGCGCTGCCGCAGCTCGATTATTCGACCGTTGCGGCGTGGGTGCGCGGCGGCTGGACGGCGCCCGTGCTCATTCTCTTCGTGATCGTCGGCGCGTGGCACTCCCAGCTCGGAGTCCGGGTGGTCGTCGAGGACTACGTCGGCGATGTCGGGATGAAGACTCTCGCGCTTGCGCTCTCGAGCTTCGCGCACATCGTCCTCGCGGCGATCGGCGTCTTCGCCGTGCTGCGCATCGCCTTGGGGAGCGCCGCGTGAGCGCATACGAGTTCATCGATCACAGCTTCGATGTGGTGGTGGTCGGGGCCGGCGGGGCCGGGCTGCGCGCAACGCTCGGACTCGCCGAGGCAGGCCTCTCCACCGCCTGCATCACCAAGCTCTTTCCCACACGCAGCCATACGGTCGCGGCGCAGGGAGGCATCAGCGCCGCGCTCGGCAACATGGGCGT
Organism: Gammaproteobacteria bacterium; assembly: GCA_030040795.1. GTDB lineage: Bacteria > Pseudomonadota > Gammaproteobacteria > Steroidobacterales > Steroidobacteraceae > JASHUC01. The sequence goes on from JASHTA010000267.1 coordinate 6,320, forward strand.
GGACGACTGGCGCTGGCACATGTACGACACGGTCAAGGGGTCGGACTGGCTCGGCGACCAGGACGCGATCGAGTTCATGTGCAAGGAGGCTCCTGCCGCCGTCATCGAGCTCGAGCACTACGGGCTGCCGTTCTCGCGCACGGAGGAGGGCCTTATCTATCAACGGCCTTTCGGGGGCATGACGACCGAGTACGGCAAGGGCATCGCGCAGCGCACGTGCGCCGCGGCCGATCGCACCGGACATGCGATGCTTCACACGCTGTATCAGCAGTCGATCCGCCGCTCGGCGACGTTCTTCATCGAGTACTTCGCGATCGATCTGATGATGGAGGATGGCGTCTGTCGCGGCGTGGTCGCGCTTGATCTGAGCGAGGGCAAGGTTCACCGCTTCCGTGCGCACGCGACGATTCTCGCGACCGGCGGCTACGGCCGCGCGTACTTCTCGTGCACCTCGGCGCACTCCTGTACGGGGGACGGGAACGCGATGGTGCTGCGCGCCGCGCTGCCGCTCCAGGACATGGAGTTCGTCCAGTTCCATCCGACCGGGATCTACACGGCCGGCTGTCTCATCACCGAAGGCGTCCGCGGGGAGGGCGGCTATCTCACGAACGCGAACGGCGAGCGCTTCATGGAGCGCTATGCGCCCAATGCGAAAGACCTCGCCTCGCGCGATGTGGTAAGCCGCGCCATGACGCTCGAGATCCGCGAGGGACGCGGCTGCGGGCCCCATCGCGACCACGTCGATCTGCACCTCGAGCACCTGGGCCGCGAGGTGATCCACGAGCGCCTGCCCGGCATTGCCGAGAACGCGCGGATCTTCGCAGGCGTGGATGTGACCCAGGAGCCCATTCCCGTGCTCCCCACCGTGCACTACAACATGGGCGGCATTCCCTGCAACCGTCGCGGCGAGGTGGTCGCACCGCGCGATGGCGATCCGGATGCGGTGGTGCCGGGGCTCCTCGCCGCAGGCGAGGCGGCATGCGTCTCGGTGCACGGCGCGAACCGCCTCGGGTCGAACTCGCTCCTCGACCTGGTGATCTTCGGCCGGGAGACCGCGCGCCGCTGCGCGGAGTGCGTGAAGCCGGGCACCCCGCACAACCCGCTGCCGGCCGATGCCGCCGAGCTCGCCGTGACGCGGCTCGATCGGCTGCGGCATGCGGCCGGCTCGCGGCCGACCGCGGCCATCCGCCTGGAGATGCAGCGAATCATGCAGAACGATGCGGCGGTCTTTCGCACGGGCGCATCGCTTCGAGAGGGCATGGAGCGGCTTGCGGCGACGTTCGCCTCCATGGCGGACGTGCGCGTCTCCGATCGCTCGCTCATCTGGAACAGCGATCTCATCGAGACGCTCGAGCTCGAGAATCTGCTGCTGCAGGCAACGGCGACGATCGCCTCGGCCGAGCACCGCACGGAGAGTCGCGGTGCGCACGCGCGGGAGGACTTTCCAGAACGGGACGATGCGACCTGGCTCAAGCACACGCTCGTATGGGTCGATCCGCGAGGCCGCGCGCGCTTCGATCATCGCCCGGTGCACCTGAAGACGCTGACGCACGACGTGGAGTCGATTCCACCGAAGAAACGCACGTACTGAGAGAATCGCGGGCGTTCCGGCGATCGAGACGCGCCGGCCGTCCGGCTATCGAGAACCGCCGGCTCTCCGGCTCGAGGATCGTTGAAATGGCCCAGTTGAGACTGCCGAAAGACTCCCGCGTCAATCCGCGCGGCCGCGTGCACAGAGCAGCCGCCTCGTCCGCAAGCACGCGCACGCTGCGCATCTATCGCTTCGATCCCGAGTCCGCCGAAGGTCCGCGCGTCGACACGTTCGAGCTCGACGTGAGCTCCTGTCCCATGGTGCTCGATGCGCTCATCCTCATCAAAGGCACCCTCGATTCCACGCTCACGTTCCGACGCTCGTGCCGCGAGGGCATCTGCGGGTCGTGCGCCATGAACATCAACGGCCTGAACCGCCTCGCCTGCACCACCTCGATGGCCGACCTCGGCGGCGAGATCCGCATCTACCCCCTGCCGCACATGCCGGTGGTGAAGGACCTCGTGCCCGATCTCACCCAGTTCTACGCGCAGTACGCTCTCGTGGAACCCTGGCTCAAGACGCGCACCCCCGCTCCCCCGGACCGCGAGCGGCTGCAGTCGAAGCACGAGCAGGAGCGGATCGACCGCCCGGCCGCGTGCATTCTGTGCGCGTGCTGCTCGACGGCCTGTCCGAGCTACTGGTGGAACGGCGAGCGGTTCCTCGGGCCGGCGGCTCTCCTCGCCGCTTACCGGTGGATCGTCGATACCCGCGACGAGGAGTCCGGGGAGCGGCTTGATCAGCTCGAGGACCCGTTCCGGCTCTATCGCTGCCACACCATCATGAACTGCACGGACGTGTGCCCGAAGGATCTCAATCCGGCGAAGGCCATCGCGGAGATCAAGAAGATGATGGTCACGCGCCGATATTGAGGCGGGCCGTGGGGAGCGCAGCCGGTGACCGCCTCCTGTGGCGCTGCCGCCGGGGTATGAAGGAGCTCGACCTGCTGCTCGAGCGTTTCGTGAGGGAGCACTATCCAGATGCGCCGGCCAACCAAAAGCGGGCATTCGAGCGATTGCTGGACCTTCCCGACCCGGCGCTCGCCGCGCTGCTGCTCGGCCCGCCGGCACCCTCCGGCACCGCGGACCCCCTTTT
>JASHTA010000268.1 GCA_030040795.1 Gammaproteobacteria bacterium
GCCGGTGCTCGCCGGGGCCGTGACGATGCTCCTCACCGACCACTACTTCGGCACGACCTTCTTCAGCGCGTCGGGCGGCGGCGATCCGATCATGTTCCAGCACATCTTCTGGTTCTTCGGACACCCCGAGGTCTACATCCTCATCCTGCCGGCCTTCGGCGTCGTCTCGGAGATCATCCCGACGTTCTCCCGCAAACCCCTGTTCGGTTACGAGACGATGGTCTACGCCACCGCCTCGATCGGCTTCCTCTCGTTCATCGTCTGGGCCCATCACATGTTCGTGACGGGCATTCCGCTCGCGGGGCAGCTGTTCTTCATGCTCTCGACGATGCTGATCGCCGTTCCGACGGGCGTGAAGGTGTTCAACTGGACGGCGACGATGTACAAGGGCTCGCTGTCGTTCGAGCCGCCGATGCTGTTCGCGCTCGGGTTCCTGTTCATGTTCACCATCGGCGGCTTCTCCGGCCTGATGCTCGCCCTGGTTCCGGCCGACTACGAGTATCACGGCACGTACTTCGTCGTGGCGCACTTCCACTACGTGCTCGTGCCGGGCGCGGTCTTCGCCATCATGGGCGCCGTGTACTACTGGCTGCCCAAGTGGTGCGGCAACATGTACGACATGCGGCTCGCGAAGTGGCACTTCTGGCTCTCGACGATCTTCGTGAACGTCCTGTTCTTCCCGCAGCATTTCCTCGGCCTCGCCGGCATGCCGAGGCGCATCCCCGACTATGCCGTGCAGTTCACCGACTGGAACATGGTGTCCTCCATCGGCGGCTTCGCCTTCGGCCTCTCGCAGTTCCTCTTCCCGTACATCATCTGGAAGTGCGTGCGCAGCGGCGAGCGGGCGACGGGCCGCGTCTGGGAATCGGCCCACGGACTCGAGTGGGAGCTGCCGTCGCCCGCGCCGTACCACTCCTGGGGCGAGCCGCCCTCGGAGGCGCTCATCGCGCGCGGCGCCGCGCACTGAGCGGGAGACGCTCGCCGGACGATGCTGGTGGTGCTGGACAGTGACCCGGAGAGACGCAAGCGAGTGCGGCGCACCGCGCTCGTCCTTGCGTTCGTGGCGATCGCCTTCTACGTCGGCTTCATCGTGATGTCGGTGGTCAGGGCGGAGCGAAACGGCCGAGGCGCACCGCCGGGGCAGACCTCGGCCGCGCCGCGCTGAGCGGACCCGGGCTCGATCGCGTAGGACAGACAGAAGATGGGGCTTTCAAGCAGGAAATGAACATGGCACAGGCTCACGCGCCGGACACCGGCAAGTACTATCTCCCGCACAACAGTCCCTGGCCGATCTTCGCCTCCGTCTCCGTGTTCACGATCATGCTCGGAGCGGTCGTGTACCTGAACGACTGGACCGGGCTCTGGTCGCTCATTCCGGGATTCGCGCTGCTCTTCGCGATGTTCATCTGCTGGTTCCACACCGTCATCGGCGAGAACCAGCACGGCAGCTACAACCTTCAGGTGGACCGCTCGTTCCGCATGGGCATGATGTGGTTCATCGTCTCCGAGGTCATGTTCTTCGGCGCCTTCTTCGGCGCGCTGTTCTACTCGCGCATGCTCGCCGTGCCGTGGCTCGGCGGCCGCGGCGTCAAGTTCTTCACGCATTTCATCCTGTGGCCCGGATACGACGGCACATGGCCGACCAACGGCCCCGCGCACATCGGCGGCAACGCGGGCAACTTCAGCATCGTACCGGCCTTCGGCCTCCCGGCCATCAACACGCTCGTGCTGCTGACCAGCGGCGTCACGGTGACGATCGCGCATCACGCGCTGAGGACAGGCAAGCGGGGCTTGCTCATCGTTTTCCTCGCGGCGACGTTCCTCCTCGGCTTCACCTTCGTCGGCCTGCAGGCCCACGAGTACGGAGAGGCCTACCGCGAGCTCGGACTGCGGCTGTCAACGGGAATCTACGGCTCGACCTTCTTCATGCTGACCGGATTTCACGGGCTGCACGTGACGATCGGCGCGACGATGCTGGTCATCATCTGGCTGCGCATCCTGCGCGGCCACTTCACGCCGCAGCGGCACTTCGCGTTCGAGGCGGTGTCGTGGTACTGGCACTTCGTCGACGTGGTCTGGCTCGGCCTGTTCATCTTCGTGTACTGGCTGTAGCCGCGCTCAGCGCGGCTGCAGTCCGTGCGGCTGGATGAGGCCGGCGTACCACGCGAGCATCAGCAGGAAGAACAGCGCGAGCGACAGTCCGACGCGGATCGCGAGCGCGCGCACCATCTTGCTCGAGTCTGCGTCCGAGGGCCCGCGGGTGAGGTGATAGAGCGCCGAGCCGAGGCTGATGAGGATCCCGAGCAGGATCAGGAGCACGACGAGATGCACCAGGCTTTGCATGGTCCCGCTTCAATTTCGCGGCGCACGCGCGCCACGGGCCGATTATAGGAGCCGGGCGTCCGGAGCGGGCGAACGGCGGGACACCCGAGCACCGGCGCTCCGGGGATGGCCGCTCCGAGGGAAATAGACCTGTGCCCATTGTCCGCATTCCGATCGGCCGGCGTGTGTTCGCGCCCTCCTGGACGATGACGGCTCTGACGGCCGCGCTTTGCGTGCTGTTCGTGTATCTCGGCAACTGGCAGTGGAACAAGGGCATCCGCAGGCAGGCGGAATGGGCCGACTTTGCGCGCGGGGCGGACCCTGCGATCGCGCTCGGCTCGCGCGACGTGGCAGGGCTCACCCGTTTTCAGCACGTCGAGGTGACCGGACGCTTCGATCCCGTGCACCAGTTTCTGCTCGACAACATCACGCATGACGACCGAGACGGTTACGACGTCCTGACTCCGCTTGTGCTCGGAGACGGTCGCGTGCTCCTCGTCGATCGGGGCTGGGTGCCCTTCTCGGGCTATCGAAGCCAGCTCCCCGACGTGTCTATCGCCGCGACGGCGCCGGTCACGCTGACCGGGCGAGTCGATGTGCTGCCCTCACCGGGGCTCGCGCTGGGGAGGATGCCGCCACCCGCGGGCAACCAGTGGCCCAAGATCACGAGCTTTCCGGACATGGGCCAGCTCGCCTCCGCGCTCGGAATGCGGCTCGAGCCGCGCATCCTGCTCCTCGATCCGACCGCCGCGTTTGGGTATCTGAGGGACTGGCAGCCGCCCGGAATCTCGCCCGTGCGAAATCTCGCGTACGGGATCCAGTGGTGGGCCTTCGCGGCAACGCTGATCGTCATCTGGGCCGTCTTGAGCGCGCCGCGACCGCCGAAGCCCGCGCTGGGCGAGGCACGCTGAGCCTCCATGGAACGACCGCACGACGAGGAAGCGCGACCGGACGACGGACTGCCCGCGCAGGCGCGTGCGCACGTGCGAGGCAGGAACCTGCGCACCGTGTCGGCGCTCGCCGCCCTGTTCGGGGTGCCGATCGCCATCTCCTTCGTGCTGTACTACGGTGTGGGCTGGAGTCCCGCCCGGCACGTGAATCATGGGGAGCTCATCGAGCCGGCGAGACCGCTGCCCGCCGTCACCCTGCCGGGCGCCGACGGCCACACGCCGGTGCCGAACGTGTTCACGCAGCGATGGGCGCTCGTCTACGTGGGCGATGGCCGCTGCGATCAAGCTTGCCGGTTCGCGCTGACCGTGATGCGCGATACCCGTCTCGATCTCGGCAACGACATGCCGCGTGTCGAGCAGGTCTTTCTGGTCACGGCCCACTGCTGCGGTCCGCAATCGCTCGAGCGCAGCGACCCGGGGCTGGCCGTGCTGGATGCCGGCGGAGCCGCAGCGCGCAAGCTCCTCGATTCATTCCCCCGAACCGATCGGGATTCGACGATTTTCGTCGTCGATCCGCTCGGAAACCTCATGATGCGCTACGATTCACGACGCGATCCGATGGGTCTTCTCCAAGACCTCCAACTGCTGCTGCGACTCTCTCACATTGGCTGAAGTCATCGAGACGCGCTCCATGCCCGCCGCGGCATGGATGCGCTCGCTTGCGCTCGCGGCGGTGCTCCTCGGCTTTGCCGTCGTGGTGCTGGGCGCTTACGTGCGCCTCACGGCAGCGGGCCTCGGCTGCCCGGACTGGCCCGGCTGCTACGGCCATCTCACGCCGCTCGGCGCCGAGCAGAGTCTCGCGGAAGGCCTCTCGCTGCCCGGGGCGCCGCTCAACGTGACCAAGGCGTGGCACGAGATGATCCACCGCTACGCCGCCTCGACTCTCGGGCTCCTCATCGTGCTGATCGCCGCGCTCGCCATCGCGACGCGCCACGAGTCGGCCGCGCGGGCGCGCTACGCCGTGGCGCTGCTCGGCATCGTCGTGCTGCAGGGCCTGCTCGGGATGCTCACCGTGACGTGGCAACTCAAGCCGGCGATCGTCACGATGCACCTGCTGTTCGGCATGACGACCCTCGGGCTTCTGTGGTGGCTGTGGCTGTCGCTCCGGGCGGACGAGCCGCAGCGCCGGCTCGGCGCCTCGAATGTCACGCTGCGCTCGAGCCCCGCCCCCGGGCTGTGGGCGCGCCGGCTCGCGATCGCCGCCCTGGTCGTGCTCGGTGTGCAGATCGCCCTCGGCGGCTGGACCAGCAGCAACTATGCCGCCATCGCCTGTCCGGACTTCCCGACCTGCCAGGGCTCGTGGTGGCCGCACATGGACTACGCCCAGGCGTTCGTGTTCTGGCGGCCGCTCGGGATCGACTACCAGGGCGGCGTGCTCTCCAATCCCGCCCGTGTCGCGATCCACTTCACGCACCGCATGGGCGCGCTCGTCACCACGTGCGTGCTGGTCTCGGCGGCGCTCGCGGTATTGAGGCAGCGCCCTCCGCGAGCCTCGCGGCTCGCGGCCGGGGCCGTGCTCGTCGCGCTCGCCGCTCAGCTCTCGATCGGCATCTCGATGGTGCTCCGCGGCTTTCCGCTGTGGCTGGCCACTGCGCACAACGCCGGAGCCGCGCTCACTCTGCTTGCCGTGCTGGCCCTGGTTCACGGCGTACACGCCACGCCGAAGGTGGCTTAGGGATGCCAGCCATGCGGCCGCAGCGAAACTCCCTCCCGCTCGCAGGCGACTCCGAGCTCGACCCGGCCGCGACGCTCGCGTGGCGGCACTACTTCGCGCTCACCAAGCCGAGAGTCGTCGCTCTCATCGTGTTCACGGCCATCGTGGGTACGCTGCTCGCGAGCCCTGGCCTGCCGCCGTTTCGCGCGATGGTCTGGGGGAATCTCGGGATCGCGCTCGCGGCGGCCTGTGCCGCGGCGCTCAATCACGTTCTCGATCGGCGCATCGACGCACAGATGGCGCGCACTCGAGGCCGGCCTCTGCCGCGCGGCAAGCTCACCGAGCGCCAGGCGCTCACGTTCGCCGCGGTGCTGGGATTCCTCTCCATGGCCATCCTCGGCCTGCTGGTCAATCCGCTCACCGCGGCGCTCACCTTCGTCTCGCTCATCGGCTACGCGGTCATCTATACCGTGTGGCTCAAGCGCGCCACCTCGCAGAACATCGTCATCGGCGGGGCGGCAGGCGCCGCGCCGCCGGTGCTCGGCTGGACGGCGGTGACGGGGCACGTCGATGCCAACGCGCTGCTGCTGTTCCTGATCATCTTCGCGTGGACGCCGCCGCATTTCTGGGCGCTCGCCATCGCCCGCCGCGACGACTACGCGCGCGCCGGCATTCCGATGCTGCCGGTCACGCACGGCGTCGAGTACACGCGCCTGCACGTGCTGCTCTACACCATTCTGCTCGTCGCCGTGACGCTCATGCCGTTCCTGACGGGCATGAGCGGTCTCCTCTATCTCGCGGCGGCCCTGGTGTTGAATACGATGTTCCTGTACTACGCGCTCATCCTCAAGATCAAGGCGCGCCAGGATCTGCCGATGCGCGTGTTCCGTTTCTCCGTCACGTATTTGATGTGGCTTTTCGCCGCGCTGCTGATCGACCATTATCTGCCGACGACGCAGAGCCTAGTGCCCTGAGATGTGCTCCGACGCGCGCTCCGAGACGTGCCGCGACACGTGCGGTGAGCCTCGCGCGGCGGTTGCCTGCGTCCTCAGCGCGTGAGGGTCACTTGCCACGAGGACAGGCGGCGGTCATCCATGAGCAGAACGCCCGTGGCGTCGTACTGATCGGGCGCGATCTGGCGCAGATGCTCCGTGCCCTGATAGCCGCCCTGCTCCGAGCGATAGAGAGAGAGAATGCACGGCCCGACGACCGTGAACACGCCGTGGAGCTTTCCGAGCATCGAGTTTTCCGACGACCACTTCGAGGCGAGCGCGTCGCGCCCCGGTGCCTCGAAGGTGTAGATATTCACGAACTCCGCGGGCGGGGAAGCGAGCACCCGCATGCGTCCCGCAAGCATCCAGCAGTCCTTGCCGTGGGAGATCTCGGTGCGCCCGTCGACCGCGATGCCCCGTCCGTCGCCGCTCCAGAACATGCCGGAGAGCGTCCACACACCGGGCTCGTAGAGGAACGTGTGACGCATGGTGCTACAGCCTCGCCGCTCCAAAGCTCCCCCGGTCCCGCGCTCGGCGCAAGGTCCGGCCTGCCCATTATGGCGCGCAACGGCCATTCCCGGTACGTTGCTTGCTTGCGACACCGGACTCGAGGCACAACATGTTGATCGAACGGGTGTGGGCGGCGAACGACTCTCGCAACTTCCATTATCTGATCGCCTGTCCGCAGACCGGCGAGGCGCTGGCGGTCGATCCTCTCGAGTGGCGCAGGTGCCTCCAGGCGGCGGGCGCCCGCGGCTGGGAGATCACCCAGATCCTGAACACCCATGAGCATCGCGATCATACCGGCGGCAACGCCGGCTTGGTCGCCGCGACCGGCGCCCGTGTGCTGGCCCACAGCGACGCCGCGGCGCGGATCGGAGGGGTCGGCGTCGGACTGCGCAAGGGAGACGTTGTCCGCGTCGGACGCACCGTGGAACTCGAATGCCTGGACACTCCCGGCCATACACTCGCGCACGTGTGTTTGTACGCCCACACCGCCGAGCCGGCCCTGTTCTCGGGCGACACATTGTTCAACGCCGGGGCGGGCAACTGCCACAGCAGCGGCCGTCCCGACCTTCTCTACGAGACGTTCATGAGCCAGCTCGCCAGGCTCCCGGACTCGACACGCGTGTACCCCGGCCACGAGTACCTGTCGCGCAATCTCGAGTTCACACTCGACCGCGAACCGGACAATCGGGAAGCGGCTGCCCTGCTCGCACGCTGTCGCGATGCGGACCCGGCGTCCGCCGTGGTCACGACCCTCGGAGAGGAGAAGCGCATCAACACCTTCTTCCGCCTGCAAAGTCCCACCGTGATCGCCCGCCTGCGGGAGGTGTTCCCGGAGATCGGAGAGAGCCCGGACGCGAAGACGGTGTTCCTCAAGCTGCGCGAGCTCAGGAACCGCTGGTGAGGCCGCGAGCTTGTGGGCCGGCGGGCTTGTGAGGCAGCGAGCTTGTGGACGCTTCGCCCCCGGTGCAACATCCCGCCCAACCGCTTGCCGAGGAGAAGACCGATGCGCGCGTGCACCCGAGCGCTGATCGCTGGAGCGTTGATGCTGGCCACCCCCTTGGCGTGGCCGCTGCCGAGCGGCGCGCTGCCGACGCCAACAACGCCGGGCACCGCATCGGCGACCGCCCAAGAGTCGGCGCACGACGCCGCCGCGGTTGCCGTCTATAACGCGGGCGTCGAGTTGCTGAAGCGCGCCGACCAGCTCGACGCCGCCGCGGCCGGCCAGGCTGACGCAGCGCGCGCGAAGACGGAGCAAGGCGCCCATGCCGCATACACCGAGGCGCGCGCGAAGTTTCAGGAGGCGACTCAGCGCGATCCGAGCCTCCCCGAGGCCTGGAACAACCTCGGCTATGCCCGGCGCAAGCTCGGCGACTACGAGTCGGCGCTCGCCGCTTATGCCCGGGCACTTGCGCTGAGGCCGGACTATCCCGAGGCGCTGGAGTACCGGGGGGAGGCGTATCTCAGAATGAATCGCATCGACGATGCGAAGCAAGCCTACATGGACCTCTTCGTCACCAATCGCGCCGTGGCCAAGCATTTCCTCTCCTCCATGCAGAGCTGGATCGCCGAGGAGAAACGCAAGCCGGGCGCAAATGACGGAGCTCTGGCGGATCTCGAGAAGTGGGTGCAGGAGCGCTCGCAGATCGACGCGCAGACCGCGGCCCTCACTCGCGCCGGCACGGCAGCAAGCTGGCGCTGAGTCAGACCGGCGCGCGCGGCCGAGCATTGACGCCGAGCGCGGATCGGCCGCCGAAACGCGTGTTGCGGCCGTGGGCGCTGGCGCTGGCGGCGGCCCTCTGCTTCGCCGCTGCACAGGGCGCCTCCGCGAGCGTCACGGCCGCACACGACGCCGCGCCGTCCTACCACGTGGCCGCGCCGCGCTATGTCTGGCATCTCCCGCGTGGCTTCCCCGTGCCGGCCGTTCCTGCGGACAATCCGATGTCCGATGCCAAGGTCGCGCTGGGCCGGCGGCTCTTCTTCGATCCCAGGCTCTCCTCCACTGGCCGTTACAGCTGCGCGAGCTGCCACGATCCGGCGCGCTCATATTCCGACGGGCGCAAGGTCGCGGTCGGCGCGACCGGACAGGCCTTGCCTCACAACGCGATGGCGCTGGTCAACGTCGCTTACAACATCGCGTTCGGATGGACCGAGCCGGCCCCTCGATCGCTCGAGACTCAGATGCTGCAGCCGATGCTCAACGAGCATCCCGTGGAGCTCGGCCTGAAAGGGCCTGTGCGGCAGATCGTCGCCGAGCTCGCTCGCGATCCGGGCTATCGGCAGGCGTTCGCGGCGGCATTTGCCGAAGCACACGCGGATGCGCGCGTGGGCGCACATTCGGGTGCGCGCCCGAACGAAGGCCCGGGTGCGCGCCCGAACGTGGACCGGGGTCCGCGTCCGGACGTGCCCACGGACATCACGCTCGACCATATCGTCAAGGCGATCGCCGCCTTCGAGCGCACGTTGATCTCCGGCAACTCACCCTTCGACCGCTACGTCTTCGGCGGCGACTCCCATGCGCTGTCCGCAGAGGCGAAGCGCGGCATGGCGCTCTTCTTCTCCCGGCGCATCGGCTGCGCCGGCTGCCACTCCGGTTTCAACTTCTCGGGAAACTGGCGCGACGCCGAGGGGCGGACGGGCCGGGCGAGCTTCGCGAACGACGGGACGAGCGACCGGCCGCTCCGCGTCCCGACCCTGCGCAATCTCCTCTACACGGCGCCCTACATGCACGACGGCCGGTTCGCGACGCTCGGCGCCGTGCTCGATCACTACGTCCGTGTGGGTCGGGAGCCGGACTCGACGCATGGAGGCACGCGCGATCCGAGGCTGCAGGCATTCACGCTCACCCGCGAGGAGCGCCAGCAGTTGATCGCGTTCCTCGG